>JAGQIY010001200.1 GCA_020430865.1 Myxococcales bacterium | reverse complement strand
GGCAGCGTCGAGAAGACCAACAAGGTCGCGCAGCCCTCGAACTTGCTCGCGCCGAGGAGTCGCGCCAAGCGGTAGAGAAAGAGCGCCGTGAGGGCGTAGAACGCGATGCTGACGCAGCGCAGGTACCAGGGCGGAGGGAACCTGACTCCGAGCAGCCTTAGCGGGATCGAAGAAAGCCAAGCGGAAATAGGTAGTTCGGCCTCGACCAAGCCGAAGGGCGCATCAGCTACCTCACAGGGCTGGCGATCCGCGCGGGGTGAAAACGGATTCAGGGTCTCGATGAGGTAGCCGTGCGCAAAGCCGGCGCTGTCCGCCTGCCGCCAAGAGTGGAAGTCCGCGATCGCCGGGTCTCTGAGGTGAATACAGCGCAGACCGATGCCGAACAGGACGATGACCAGCGCCGCGAGCAGCGTGAGCCAGCGCGTGCGTTCGCCTGCGTGCGGCGCCTGTGTTGCCTCGGACGACATCTGCGTTGCGAATCGATAGTCGAACTTTTACGCCGCCGAAACGTGCTAGCACCCGAGCCATGGCCCCCCCTTCATACAGCGAGCTCGCGGAGCTCTCCGCCATCGCGACACAGGTCGCATCCGAAGCAGCGGACCTGGTGTTCAGCGCCTGGCGCACGCGACCCGAGATCAGCAAGAAGCAGCCAAAAGACCTGGTCACAGAGTGGGATGTCAAGAGCGAGCAGCTGATCCTGAAGCGCCTAGGGGAGCTCGCCCCTTACGCGATCCTTGCGGAGGAGAGTGGCCTGACGGGAGAAGCAGACTCGGCTGCCCCCAGGTGGGTGTGCGACCCAATCGACGGCACCACGAACTTCGCTCATGGGCATCCGATTTGGTGCGTGAGCATCGGTTTGATGTACAGAGACGAACCGCTGTGCGGCGCCGTCGTATCGCCCACCATTCGCACGACTTGGAGCGGCTACAAGGGCGGAGGGTCGAAACGCAACGGCGATCCCGTCGAGGTGAGTCGCACTGCGGTGTTGGCCGAGGCGCTCCTCGCAACTGGTTTCCCTCCGGAAAGAGAACGGGCGCCGTACAACAACTTCGAGAGCTTCGAGCGCATCAAGAAGCGGGCGCTCGCCGTGCGGCGCTGCGGCTCGGCCGCGATGGACCTGTGCTTCGTTGCGGACGGCACCTACGATGGCTACTGGGAGCGGCGGGTCCATGTGTGGGACCTCGCGGCGGCTGCGGCAATACAGCTGGCTGCGGGGGGGCGCCTGACGTCACTCGCTGGTGGGCCTGCGCGCCTGGAGAAGGGACACGTGCTCGGCACCAACGGTATGGTGCATGACGAGCTGCTAGCGCTGCTCGCGGATCTGCTCGAAGAGAACCCCGCAAACATGTGACGTCCAAGTAACGCTTGGTTGACGAGCGTGAGGCAGCTATTTTGGTACGGTGAAGCTAGCGGGGGCAAGCCTTGTGTGTGTGTTGGCGCTAGCGCTTGCCGGATGCGGGGAAGATAGTCCCGGGCCCAGTCGATCGCCGTATCCGCGCGATAATGAACTGCGCATGAACCAGGTCCAGCTCAAGGGCACCCACAACAGCTACCACATCGCGCAAGACCCGCCGCCGGTGCCAGAGCTTGGCTACTCGTTCGAGCCCCTGGACGTGCAGCTCGAAGAGCAAGGTGTTCGCAAGTTCGAATTCGACACGAACTACGTGCAATCGAGTGACACGATCGAGGTATTCCACATCCTGATCGTGGACGAAGGCACCCACTGTAGGATGTTCGTGGATTGCTTGCGCACGATCGAGAATTGGTCGAGCGCGCACCCGGGGCATGTCCCGCTGTTCATTCAAATCGAGCCGAAGGGGCAGTTCCCGGGGTGGCTCGGGGAGGAGTTCTTCGAGAAGTTCGAGGGTGAGATCTTGAGAGCTTTCCCCAGGGAACGAATCATCACGCCAGACGACGTGCAGGGTCAAGCGTCCACGCTCCGCGAAGCCGTGACATCGACTGGTTGGCCCACGCTGGGTGCAGCCCGGGGTAAGGTGATGTTCTTCATCAACGATCGCTCCGACTTCGCCCAGGCGTATTCGCGGAACTTCACCAGTACCGAGGGTCGCTTGATGTTCGCGGAGAGCGAACCCGACGAAGACATCGAGGCAGTGCGTATCCTGAACGGCGCCATGGACCAGTTCGATGCCATCCGAGAGGCGGTGCGCGCTGGCTTCATCGTGCGCACTCGCGACGGCGGAGCTGAGAGCCCCGAGGTGTTGCAGAGCGCTCTCGACAGCGGAGCTCAGATCATCAGCACGGACTATCCGGCTTTGGTCGCCGGCACGGACTACGTGGTCGAGATCCCCGGCGGGACACCAGGGCGCTGCAATCCGCTCATCGCGCCGGACGGGTGTGAGTCCGCGGACATCGAGAGCCCCGAGTGGCTGCGTTGAACGGGGCACGTGGCCAGTGGCAGTCCTAGTCCCCCATGAGACCTTCGAGCAAGCTGGTGAGGTCGTCGTTGTCATCGACGCGTACTCCTGCCTGTCGGAAACCTTCGCTCAGCCTACCGACAAGCTCCTCTTGGTAGGTGTCCGAAGAGGCCCACGGGATCCCGCCGTTGTCGAACAGTGCTTGCACGCGCTCCCCAAAGTAGAGCCGATCGACCCGCGCCGCTTGGACGTAGGGAGCCAGTCGCTCGACGAACCGGTCTACGTTCATCGGAAGCGCGGGCTGCACTACGAGGCAAGTGGTCAGCCCTGCGGTGCTGCAGGCTTCGAGCGCTCGGATCCGATTCTCGATGCTGTCCGCCCCGGGTTCGAATAGTTTCCGCAATGCGTCGTTATCCGTGGGGATCGAGAAGCCCACTGCTGCGCGCGAAGTCCTCAGTAACTCAAGGTCTTGGAGGAGGCGAGATTCCCGCGTTAGGATCACGGGCCTGAATCCTTTCGGCGCCATCAATTGCAAGCACCCACGCGTAATCCGGTAGCGTTTCTCCAGCGGCTGGTACGGATCTGTGAGAATCGGGCTCATACGAACCAACCCCGGGACGACGTGCTCCACCTCGTGGCTCAGGACGTCCATGGCGTTTACCTTCACGTCGACCCATTTGCCCCAGGGCGGGGAACCCAAGCCCTCCAAGCGTCGAGAGAAGGCCGCGCGTTCTGCAACATAACAGTAGCGGCAGCCGATCATGCACCCCGCGTACGGATTCAAGTAGTAGCGGCGATCCCCCTCGGGTATGAGCATGCGATCGGCGTGGATCTCTCGAACCACCGCGCGCCCAGCTTCGATGGCGGCTACCTCCGGAAGCGTAGTCTCTCTCCTCGAGATGTAGCGGACCACTCCGTCCACCAGTGCTCTGCCCCGTGCATCGAGCTCCGGGCTGTCCTGGAACTGGGTCCGTGCGCAAACGTTGAACAGCCTCGTCCGGGTGTAGCAGTCCAGCGTCGGGTTGACCTGCTCAAGCTCGATCAACACCGTCTTGTTCTCGCGAGCGAACACCAACGAGATGCCTTGCTCTTGATCCCACGAGACGAGGCGCCAGCCAGACGCTTGTGGCCCTGCGGAGACGAGAGGGCCCAGCAACTTGTCGACGAAGCCCGTCTTACGTAGGACTGGCAGCCGCCGAGCCGCTCGATTGCTCATGGGGACAGACTCAGAGTCATGCTTCCCGATTCACGCCAGATGCTTTCTCGGACGGTGCGCCCGCTGTACCATGCGCTTCCGATATCCGTGTGGATATAGCAGGCGGCATCCTAGCTGGCGGAACAGGCACCGAAGGCGTCGCCCTCTGTCGAGCACTCCGGAGAGCTGGGGTTACCCTGAACGCACTCGAGCTGTGTCGCAGTGTCGAGGCAAGCGGTGAGTGCCTTGAGTTCGGCCTGGCACGCTCCGAGCGACGCGTCCGTGCAGCCCCGGATGCAGTTCTCCAGGTCCGTGGGCGTGTAGCCGCAAGTGTCTTTTGCCTTCTCGCAGACGGTGTTGCACGGCTGATACACGTAGACATCGGCGGAAGCCTCCATGCCTCCGTCTTGGGCGGTTCCACCAGTGCCGCCGCTCGTGGTACCGCCGCCGGTTCCACCCGCGCCGCCGGCTCCACCCGCGCCGCCGGTTCCACTAGTCGAGGCACCGCTGCCCCCATCACCCGCGGAGCCGCTGGCACCTCCGTTGGACGTGCCTCCTGAAGACCCTCCGGCGCCACCACTTCCACCGCCTGGAGAGTCGTCCGAGCTACAGCCCCACGCTCCCAACAGTCCGACCAACCCAACTACGAGTAAGCGCTTCACGAAGCGAGTAGGCACCGATCACCAAGTGAAGTCAAGCGCTAGCAAACGTCTCAATTGCATCTGGCAATTAACATGCTCGCATTACCGCCGGAGGTGGGCCGCCGCCTCATGGGTGAGTTCCAACGCCCATACACGCCATCGAGCCTAGCCCCCGAACGTCGCCCCTACGCCAGCACTCCTTGCACCACTTCTCGCGACTCATGCCCGGGTCCGACCCGGCGGCTAACATGGGCACCGGGCGCCGGTGGTAGGCATTGCCGCGCGGTAGTAACTGGAGACCAACCGTCAGGCGCTGGGGGATCATGCGCGAGCTAGCAAAGATACTCGAGTGGCCCAGACTCCCGCACGCGTTCGATGGGTCGCGGCGAAGCGCAACGATGCGATCCTGCGTGCTACCTCAAAGAGACCGTCGGCGCCTCACAGCGCGGCGCGGCCGCACCGCTTTCGACTCAGCGCTTGGGTCGACTGCGCAACCCATTCCGCGAGAAGGCGCACGGAGTCGCGCTAGAAGGCTCGCACGGCAAGCTCAAAAGCCCTTGGGGGCCAAATCACGCGACGCCACGTGGCGAGGAGCTTCTGGCCTTTGGAAAGGCGCTCCTGCCGACCCTAGCGCGACCATGATTGCCGCCACGGTTTGCTTGACCTGTACCGCGTGGCTCAGGCTGACCTTCTGAGCCGTATCCCCGCGGATCACAGCCTGGAAGTGACGCAGCATGTTTGCGTGTTCGCTTACGCTTCGGGAGACTGGGGCCATGGACCATGAGCCAGCGTGGAGGCGCCCGACGTGGACGCTCTGACCAGAGCGAAGCCAACGAGAGGTTACGCCATGTGCGAGCTCACGGATGATCTCGAGCTCGTCGACATCCGACGTATAGTCGAACTTCAGCTCCACCTGGCCCTCCGGGCCAGTGAGAGAAAAGGCCAGTTTGAGGGGTTTCCCGGCGCCCTCATATCGTGCGGAAACGAGCGTGGCGGCCCCGCCCAACTGTCGCGACGCCAGTACCGCCTGGTGGTAGACCAGCTCGCTCAGCGCTTGGTGGTTCCAGCTCGTTGGGGCTCCCGGGGCGTGGGGAGGCAGACGGCGGTAGATTGAGGTCAGCTTGCCGGGTCGGTCGAGGAAGTCGAGTAGCCCCGGCGCGAACAGGACGTTGTGAGCAGGCATGGCGATGGAGTCTCCGAGGGCAGCCTCCAGCGCGAGCGTATCTTCGATCGTCTCTCCGACGGGTTTTTCTACAAGGACGGGGTGACCGCGCTTGATGCACAACTCCGCGAGCTCACGATGCGCGCGGGTGGCTGCTGCGATAACTACGAGGTCTGGGTTCACCACGTCGAGTGCATGCGCGGCTTCGTTCCAGCCCGAAGCGTCGAAGCTAGTTGCGAGCCAATCGTGCATGTGTGGTGAAACGACCGCGTCGAGCACCAGCTGTTCGACTTCCGTGATGGCGTTGCCGAGTCGCCTTGCCTGCCCGGAACTCCCGAACATCAGGACTCGATCCGGGCGCGACCGCCGCTCCTGCGGCAGGACTGGCAGGAAACGCTTTGGGCTGAATCCAGGTTTAGTCCTTAGGTCCTCGATCAGCTTGAGCTCCAAGTCTGGGTCACGCAGCGGAGATGGTGCTTCTTCGAAGGTCTTGGGGAAGTACTCCACCAATGTCTTGGGCGGCGTGGCCGGCACGAAGTCTGCTGCGTTGATGGGGGGGCCGCGAAGCGGCTTCAGCTCGTCCAAACCGTAGCGTTCGGCATAGGGCCGCCACACGCCCGTACAGTGCTTTGAATAGCGACACTCGTCGCACTGTGCGGCTCGGACTTTTTGCTCCGCGTCTTCGGCCACCGCCTCGTGCTCGATGAACAGGATGTCCGACCAGGCTCTGAACGGGCCCAAGAAGCAGGGGGGCGTACCCTGCCGCGCGCCGATGTAGAAGGGCTGCCCGATTTCGATGCACCTATGTGCCGCGCGCATCAAGTGAGGCGAGACCTCGCTCAGCTTGGGGATTAGCCCAACGTTCTCTAGGGCGCGGTACTGGGGGGTGATCATCGTAAACGAGATGATCGGCTTCCCGTCGAAGCGCTCGCGCACCAACTCGACGAACTGGGTGAGATACGGAAAGTTCCGTGTGTTGATTACGTGGTTCAGAGTCACCAAAACACCACGCTCGATCAGCGCCTTGGTGCCGCGCAACGTGCGCTCAAAGTCACCTTGCTTCAGGGTCAGGACTTGGGAAAGCGCTTCGTCATGGGCGTGGAGGGAAATGAACGCGTGAGTGAGGCCCGCGTTCACGAGTTTCTCTACGCGGGCAGTGCTCGTTAGCGAGACTGCATTCGTGCACAAATCGACTTCGGGGATGCCGCAGCGCCTGGCGACCTCGATGAAGTCCGCCAGGCGAGGTGACAGCGTGGGTTCACCGCCCGTGAAGTTTACACGTTGGACCCCACGCCGAGCTGCGCGCGCGATCAAGCGGTAGGTCTTGTCCGGGTCTTCCCAGTGGTTCTGGGCGGTCTCGTTTACACTACAAAACACGCAGTCCTGGTTGCAGTTGACCGTGGGACGAAGAATCAGCCAGTTCAGCTGCTTTGCGTGTTCTCTTTGGCGAGCGTTCCATCGCCGACGCTTGGAGTTGTCTCGGTGCTTCAGCGTGGCGGGGATCCGATTCAGAGCCTGCAGGCCAGCGTCGGAGCCTGCTCGTAGGTGCCACTCGCGAATGCCTGGGCAGAATCGCGCACTGCAACCGCCGCACGCGGCACCACGAGCAAACCCCTCGGTCTTTGATTTATTGCCATGCGGATTATACCGGATGAGCTCCATCAGGTCCTCTGAGCCTTTGAAGACGCAGGGGGGGATTCCGCAACGGGCAGGCAGCTTCGGCGCGATGTCGAGCGCTTGGCAGTGCCGGATGGCGGCGACGAGGTGTGGTCCCAATCGGTCCCAACTCTCCGGCACGAGCGTTCGCGGCTGGGGCTCCGCCGGCACCAAGAACTGCGCGGCCGCTAGTTCGGGAACTGCGCGTTTCGCGAGGTTCAGCAGTTCAGTCAGGTTCTGGAGCCTGGCGGGGAGTAACGGGATCTCCAGCTCGATTGCGAGTCCGGCGTCCGCGCATGCTCGCATGCCTACCAGCGTTCTAACCAGTGTATCTTGCTTGCCCGCGATCCGATCGTGGACCGGCGCTCGAGCGGAGAAGAGCGGGACCATGACAGACGACACTCCGAGGTTGCGCAGCTGGACGGCATGGGTTGGGAGAGTGATGTCGAGCAATGGGCTGCGTATCGCGATGTCAACCACGCCTGCGCTGCGAGCGCGGGAGCACAGGTCTGCGATGTTGCTGGCCGCGACGGCTCCGCGAATAACCAGCCTCTCGGCGCCGGATAGCTCGGCAACCAGACTCGCTGGGGTCGGCGTGTTTCGACAGTCGCATACCGAGCAACTCAGCTCGCAATGCCCCGGGAGTCGAACGGCGATGCCCCTAGAAGCGCCCAACCAGTCTCCCTCCAGAGCCGCTGTGCATAGAATCAGGATACCACAACGGCCCGAGCCTGCGTGGGCTCCCGAGGCCATTGGGCTACGACCTCGGACGGGGTGGGGGAGCGAGGTTTGGCTAGGGCAGGATCCGGTCCGGATCGCCCAGGAACTCGAAGTGCATCGTGTCCATCAGAGTGTCGCGCCCCAGCCAGTAGAAGCCGTACTTCTCGAAGGAGTCTATCCAGCAGCGCGTGAGTGAGGTGCGCTCGTAGATCGATTTTGCCTTCTTCTTGCAGAGCGGATGATCCGGCCACGGATCGACGCAGCCACAGCACGGGTTACGGCCAGTGTCGATATCGATCGCGATGCCGAACAGGTGATTCGAGATCTCACCACCGCGGTATGTGTTGGATACCCGCAAACCGCCGATGCCCTTGGCGGTGTACTTCTCGTCGTCGTCTTTGCAGTTCTGCTTGATGCGGTGCTCGACGCAGATCAGCGCAGGCTCGAGCTTCTCGTGGATCTGAATGGGGAGACCCATGAAGCGCATGCTCGTGACCTGCTCCGTGACTGCGGCACCGGCGTACTTCTCCAGATGGAACCCCGGGATGTATCCATAAGTTTCCGCGCGGTATTTAACCGCTCGCTGGTGTGCCTTGGGGCGAAGCTGGTCGTTCTTGACGAAGCTCGAGCGCACGAGGAAGCTCTTTGGTGACTGATAGCGACAGCCCCGGTACTTCTTGGCGCCCTTCCAGGCCTTCAGCTTCTTCTTGAAGGCGGCGCGCTCCTTCTTCCATTTCTCCCGGCGCGCGCTGTCCACCTTGGTCTTGGCGCGGGGTGGCTTGGCCGCGGGGGCCTCGACGGGCGTCTCCGCGTCGTCGTCCGCCGCGCGCGCCAGCGTCCCGAACACTGCAATAGACAGCAGCGAAACGGCGAGGATCGAGGCGATGCGGAGAAGGCGATGACTCATGGTTCAGCGAGCGAAAGGTGGGCTCAGGCTCAGTCCTGACGACCGGGTTTGGCTCCGTCGGACGGAACAGCGCGAGAAAACTTCAGTGCGCACCACCACTTGCGCGCATGCTCGTAGCGCAGATCGTGGAGCGACGCCCGTCGACTCGTGTTCTCTTTTCCGCCAAACTCCCGAACTTGCGGGCCACGCCCCATGGCACGCGCCGCTCAAGACTTGGCCCAGAGCAGCCAGCTGGCGGATGGTCTAGGGCAGCGCGTCCAGTCGTTCGGCGATGTGCTATTTGCCACACGCGGGGCGCCCAGGTGAAGCGAACCCGTGTGTCAGCGAGTCATGAATAACCCGAGTCTCTTCGAGCAGTTAGGTGGTGAGCCAAAGCTCAGGGCGATCATCGATCGCTTCGTCGACCGGGTATTCGACGACGTCATGATCGGCTTCTTCTTCAGGCGTGCGAATCGTCAGCGCATCAAGGCGAAGGAATACGAGTTCGCTGCGGGGCATTTGGGCGCAGACGTGGAGTACACGGGGCGGCCACTTGCGGAGGCGCACGCCGCGCATCCGATCATGGGCGGACAGTTTCTTCGCCGCCTGAAGATTCTTGAAGAGGTCTTGGACGAGTTTGAGGTGCCACCGGAAGTGAGGCGGCATTGGGTCCTGCACACAGAGGCGAACCGCGGGCAGGTCACGCGGGATGCTGGCAGCGACTGCGATCCCATCGCAGCCGCCCAGCGTGCGCGGTCGACCAAGGAGCAGACGAGATGAGTCGGTTTCAGGCTTCCCCACCGTTTACACGCGAGCTCGGCAGGGTTGAGCGCGCCTCCAAGGTGCGTGTTGGCGCGTTGATCTGTCTGGTGAGCGGCCTCGGCGCTTGCGCCACCGCGGGCAACGCCTGGATGGAAGAGCCGCTGGTCCCCGGCGATGAGAATTTCTCTGGGGAAATACTGGAACCCAAATCTCGCAGTAGCCCTCCTCCCCCGCGTCCAGTCTCCGCGCGGACCTTGGGCGTCCCGAAGCAGAGGGAGCCGGGTGATCCCGTCGACACCTCGAAGCTTCAGGGAAAGGTGCTGGGGAAGTTTCGCAACACCTACTACGACTTCCCGAGCGAGGCGGACTACAAGGGTGACGCCGTTGCGCTCAAGGACGCGCAGTGCCGCACGATCAAGGACGTGCCCAAGGAGTTCCATGATCGAGTCTGCGTTCAGGGCAGTGGGACGCTGCTCAGCGGACAGACGGTCAGCTTCAATCGCCGCGACTGCGAATGCGCTAGCGTGTGCCCTCGCACCAAGCAAAAGATCTGCTTCGATGCCTTGAGTCCCGAGAACTTTCCTTGGGGGAGAGGCGCGACGGGTTCCGCCATAACTCCCCTCCTGACCGTCGCGGCAGACACCAGTGTGTTGCCGTTAGGAACCAGCGTCTTCATCCCCGAGTATGAGGGTATGCCTGTCGATGACCAGGGCACCCGGCACGACGGCTGCTTCATCGTTCAGGATCGGGGGACCAAGGTGAAGGGCAAGCACGTCGACGTCTTCACGGGGCAGGAGACGGTCACGCGGGTCTGGAACTCGCTCGTGCCCAGCAATCAAGGGGTCACGGTGGTGCTCGACAGTCCCAGGTGTCGCCGGGCGCCGTTGCCGACCATGCCTGCTCCCGAGCGTCGTCGCGACCGTGAGCGTCGTGGCCGCGACTGACGCCGTGGATCAGGGAGGCTGGAACTCTTCCCCCCCGAACCGGTCGATGTAGTCCTGGCGCACGCCACCGCACTGGCTCCTCAGACTACAGCTCGCGCAGCGTGCGAAGAACTCTCCTCCCTCGATGGGTGATTCCTCCAGCATGAAGTGATAACCGCCAGGGTTGCCGACCAACAGACCCAGCTCCGCAGCGTGGAAGCGACACTGAGCGTGACTCCGGGGCACCGTGCACGGTGGAGTGTGAAGCGACGTGATGAAGTCAGCACGTGAGCTGAGCTTCAGATCAATTGCCGCAAGGATATATGGCATGACTTCGGTGATGCGCGGCATCTCGGCCAGCACTTCAGGGTCCGGGTTGCCCACGGCGGAGAGCAACCAGAGATTGAAGCGCTGCAGTCCGAGATGGAAGAAGCGCTCGATCAGCTCGGGAAGCCTCGCGGCAGAACTCCGATAGAGCAACACATCGCCCTCGAGCCTCAGGCCGGCTTGCTTGCTGGTCTCGATGCCTCGCAGCAGTAGATCGAAGCAGCCCGGAGTCGCGGTGAGGCGGTCGTGGATCTCGGAGTCTGCACCCTTGAGGGAAAAGCTGACATCGGTGAGCCCAGCTGCGCGGAGCTTCTGCACGAACTCTGGATAGGCGAGCAGCATGCCGTTGGTCTGCAGCTTGACGTCAGTGTAGCCGAGCTTTCTTGCCGTACGTATCGTTGGCAGGAGGTCCTTGCGCAGCGTCGGCTCACCGCCGCCAAGCCACAGCTTGCTAGCGCCACGACGCTTGCCAAGCTCGAGGAAGCTCAAGATCTCGCGACCACTCATCGAGTCGCCGCTGTCGCTTACACTGAAGCAGCCGAGGCAGCGATTGTTGCAGCGATAGTCTGGGCTGATCTCCAGCCACTTGAGCCGCGGGCCAGCAGACATCGTCTCGCGCGCTATTCAGCGCTCATAGCCGCCGATTCAGCGTCTTCAGGCACTGTTTCTTCAGGCACTGGTACGAACTCGTCCCAGCCGTTGCGGCTGAGGTAGTTGACCCACACGCCTTCACAGCGCGGCTCGTAGCGGCAGCGCTTACACTCCGCGCGCTTCTGCCGCATCAGGCCGTCCAGGTCGGCGCGGGTGATGGCGACCACGTCCTTGCCATCGTGCTCGGCTTTGCGCCCGAGCAGTGCTTCCGCGGGGATTAATCCATCGCCATTCGCCGCGGGCTCGTAGTGCACGTAGGACTCGACGTAGCCGCGGTTGAAGTCGGGGATCTCCGTGGTGGTGCAGAGCGGGATGTCTACCAAGAAGGCTTGCACTTCCGACTCGTGCTTTTGTGCCTCATCCAGGAACTCGCGCATCTCCCGCGCAGTCTCGGTGTAGGTCGGGAAGATGTGCTCGAAATAGGTGTCGGCTCGGCCGTTGGCCTGCATCACGTTGAACACTACCTGTTGCACGCCGTGTTCCCTGAGGAAACGATAGATGTCTAGCAGGTGAGGCAGGTTACGCTTGGTGAGCACCGTGCTGGTGTGGAGCTCCACGCCGTAGCGCGCGTATTTAGCCACCACGTCGAGGCCTGCCACCGTCTGCTCGAAGCTTTTCGGAGTGCGCGTCAGGCCCTCGTGGAGGCGCTTGTTGTGGCCGTGAATCGAGATGTAGAAGCGGTTCATCCCGGCGGCGATCAGCCCGCGAGCGTACTTCTCGTACGAGAGCGCGCGCCCGTTGGTCATGGTGCTGATGCGGTGCACGCCTGCTTCTTTCGCCCATTTCACCCATTGGGGCAGGCGCGGATTGGTGGTGGGTTCGCCCGAGGTAAAGCAGACTTCTTCCGCGCCCTGCTTCTCTTTCAGGATGAACTTCACGCGGGCGTCGTCGGTCTGGCTGTTCGTCTCGTAGCGGGCGTCCCGGTCCTCTTCCATGCAGAAGACGCAGTTGTTGTTGCAGATAGCGCCCGTGAGGATGTGCACCCGCTCGTCGCGGTTCCGAATGCGCTCCTCGATGCCCTCCATCGCCGGCAGCATACCACGCTCGCGCTTCGGCGCTCGATGGGCGACAATAGAGCCATGAGTCGCAAGAGCCTCGTCCTCAATCCGCCGCACTGGATTGAACGTGGTACGCGCTCGGATCCCCTGTTCGCCAGCCTGGCGGCTTTCGAGCTACTGAGCGCGCTACGTGCTCAGGTGCTGCTGGCCCAGGCAGATCACGACGTCTGCTGGCTGGACGCCTTCACGCAGCCGGGCAGCGGCCTGGTCTGGAACGGCGACGTGGGGGTGCTGGGCGGGGGCGTGGAAGCGCTCCTCACCCGCGTCCCTCCAGCCATAGAAACAGCCTGGGTTGTATGTGCTGAATGCTCCCACCACGCCGAAGCGGACCTTCTCGCGCTGGTCGCGGGGCTCAAAGCGCGGGGTGTGGCGATAATCCACTTGGTTTTGGGATCGGGGGAGAGTTGCTCCGAAGCGCTCCGCGCGGAGGTGACTCGCAGTGTTCGCTTCGACGACGCGCTGCAGGAAGCCGGCGGTCGCGTCGTGCCGCGCTGGGACACCACCGACCTCGAGGCGCTTGGAGCGTTCCACGAGCGGGTCGCGAAAGGTCTTGGGTGGCCGCCGCCCAACGGGCTGGTGCTGCCGGTGCGGCTCGTGGACGAAGCGCTTGACCTGGCGCGCATGGGACAGCTCGCCAGAGCCCAGAGCCTGTATCTACTGGATTTCGATGCTTCCGACGCCGCGGAGCGCACTCGAGCCGAGGCACTGGCCGAGGCGTGCCTTGCCGACGGTCCCGAGCTGATCGTGCGTTTCGAGATAGGGGCCCCCGGCCAGAGCGCCACACGGGCCAACGAGATCCTCGCCGTCGCCATGGACTTGTGGGATCGTTTCCGCGCGTATCCAGACGCCATCTTCGAGGAAGCGGGCAGCGCCGAGATGCCCGCTTCACTGGTCGCCGACTTCAAGTGGACCTTCGACCGGCGCCGGAGCGCGTCGAGCGGCCCCGAGAAGGTGATCATGAACCTCACCTACGCGTGCAACAACCACTGCACGTTCTGCGCAGTCGGCACGCGCACCCAGCTACATGGGCACACGGCGAGTCAGCGAGAGCACCTGCTCGAGTACCGCAAGCGTGGAGTCACCATGGTGGACTTCGACGGCGGAGAGCCGACGCTCCACCCCGACTTGCTCGGCACCCTGCGCTACGCCAAGGCGATCGGCTACCGGAACATCAACGTCACCACCAATGGACGCCTCGCCTACTACGATGATTTCGCGCGGAAACTGGTAAACTCAGGGCTCACCACCTTGCTCTTCTCCGTGCACGGCGCCAATGCGCGTGCCCATGCTCAGCAAGTCGGCGTCGCTGAAGCCTTCGAGCAGACCACCGGAGGTATAAAGAACTGCGTCAAGCATGCGCCCCCCGGCGTAGCGCTTGGCATGAACGTGACGCTCACCAAGAGCAACACGGCGCAGCTCGGTCAGCTGTGTCAGCTCGCGTGGGATCTCGGTTTGCGGTGGATCAACATCCAGTTTCTGACTCCCTTCGGTCGGGCTACCAAGATGATTGCTCCGGACACGGCAGAGGCGGCTGCGATCACCATGCAAGTGATCGACGAGTGGAAGGATCGCATGAAGGTGCAGATCATCAATCTGCCGTTTTGCTACATGCCAGGCTACGAAGCGCACCTGGAGGGCGATCTGCTCAAGCTCGCGCGCCACATGATTTTCGTGAACAACGAGGATGTGAACCTGGCCGAGTATCTAGCCGAGCGCCGGGTGCGCAAGCCGGAGTGCGAAGGCTGCTCCCGAGCGGTGTTCTGTGGCGGCTTCTATGAACTCGAGTCCGTGCCCGAGCCGCCGTGGCTGGTGAGTCCGGAGGACCTCGTGAAGAAGCCGACACACGCGGGCTCGGCGGCCGAGTAGCCTTGACCAACGTGCGAAGCGTAGCGCGAACTGGGAAGGAGCTTGAGTACCAGAACCGCAAACGGGCCCAGCCGGAACACTAGCCTGCTGGTCCCAAATCAAGCGCTTGCGTGATGCGAAGGTGGGCTCGTTCGCGCTCGGTTCGAGCCGGCGCGCGCAGAGCGCAGCTTGCCGCCGCGATCTGCTGGGCTGCTGATGGCTTGGCTTGTCAAGGTCATGCATTTTCGTAGGGTTGGAGGTTAACTTCAGGAGTCCAAGGCTGGGCACTATCGTGTTAGCCTTGGGGTACGTGCAAAGGGACCTCCGGTGTGGTTGTTTGGTTTGGCAACCCCAACAACACCGGGCTTTTCAGACAAATTCCCGCTCGACGAGGATTCGAGCGCTAGATCGGGGACTAGTCCTGGCTCAGATTGGCTTGGATTCGATCACACCCAGTTCCGTAAGGAAACTTCCAACACGGCGGAAAGCTTCGCTGCGGCCGAGCTGCAGCAGATGACCGCCGGGCCAGGTCTCGAGGGGTGCGTCGAAGTGCCCCGCGAGACGTCGGGCGTGGCGCAGCGGGGTGATGCGGTCGGCCTCGGCGCCGATGATCAGCAGTCGTTCCTTTGGCGTCCGCAGCGGACGGTGCAGAGGACTCACGGCTCGGTGCACCCGATCCAGGGCTTCGTACTCCAGTAGCTGCTCCCTCGGGTTGCTGCCGAGGCGACCCTGGTCACGGGCGAAGTCGGCGAGGGAGGCCAGGGGGATCATGGGGACAGCGAAGGCCAGGTCCGCCTCCAGAGTCGCGAGCAGCGACGTGGTGTAGCCGCCGAGGCTCATGCCCATCGCGCCCACCTTCGGGTGCCCCTTCTCGCGCAGCCAGCCGATGAAGTCTCGCAGGTCGCCCATCGCCTGGCGGAAGCCCTCGTTGCTGAAGCGCGGATCCGAACCCGGAAACGGCGGCGGCGCCTTGCGCTCGGGCTCGCCGCGCACGGCGTGAAAGGGCAACACGAAGAGCGCAACGTCGAGCCCTTGCTTGAACAGCCACTTGACCGGCCAGACTCGCTCCTCGGTCACGAACTGCCCGCCGAGGTAGCCATGGATCAGCACGATGACGGGGCGCGGCGCTCGGCGCTCGTGACGGAAGAGCCGCACGGCAGCCTGGGCGTTCGCGCCGAAGCGGGCGTACCGCTCATCTAAATCCGGGAGGAAACATACGTAGTCGCTGCGCCAGACGAGGTCCTCGACGACGCCGGCCGCGCTGCCGCTTTCGCCGGTGCGCCGCACCTGGCGGCGCACCGGATCGATGAGCCGTGGTGAGCGAAAGAAGCGCTCTCCAGCGTCTGCGTAGGCGTCGGCGATGTGAGTCAAAGCCTCCAAGCGCTGGTCGTGGCTCAAGCTGTCCGCGCGCGAGCCGCGCCGCTTGGCGCTCGCGGTGGCGGCGAGGGCAGCCGCGCGATCGACGGCGGCTGCGGCGCCTCCTACCAGGCTGGAGAACAGGCTCTTCTGCGATCGCTTGGCCATTTGCTGACGGTTCATGCGAGCCTCACTCACAAGCGCTCGCTCACCAGATCCTTGAGCGCTGGCTTGAGCACCTTCCCGACGGGGTTGCGCGGGAACTCGTCGAAGCGCAGGATCCGCTTGGGCACCTTGTAGGCGGCGATGTGTTGCTTCGCCCAGTCGCGAAGGGTGCTCTCCTCGATTTCGCCTTCCTGGCCAGGGCGCGCCAAGATGCTCGCCACCGCGATCTCTCCCCAGGTTTCGTCGGGGATGCCCACCACGGCGACGTCGGCGACCGCTGGGTGCTCACGGAACACCTCCTCGATCTCCAGCGCCGAGAGCTTGTAGCCGCCGCTCTTCAGGATATCGACGCTGGTGCGACCGAGGATGCGGCAGTAGCCCTCTTCGTCCCACGTGGCGGTGTCGCCGCTCTTGAACCAACCATCGACGAAGCTCTCGCGCGTCGCCTCGGGGTTGCCGTCGTAGCCAGCGAAGACGCTGGGCCCCTTGATCCAGATCTCTCCGGATTGCCCTGGGGAAACATCCTGGCCGGCCTCGTCCACGATACGGATCTCCATGCCGGGCAGCGGCTTGCCGCATGAGCCCGGCTTGCGCTTTCCGGCCACGGGGTTGGTCATGCCGACGCCGATCTCGGTCATGCCGAAGCGCTCCAAGGGGTAGCTACCCGAGAGCTCCTCCCAGCGCGAGCCGATGGTGGTCGGCAGCGCGGCTGAGCCGCTGGTCACCAGGCGCAGCCCCTTGGCGTGCTCGCGCCAGCGCGCCTGGACGTCGGGGGGCGCCGCGTCCAGCGCGTCCAGCAGCTTCTTGTGCATCGTCGGCACACCCATCAGGACGTTGGCGTCCTTCATCGCTTCCCACATGCGAGTCGCGTCGAAGCGCTGGAGCATCTGCGTGCGACTACCGGCGAGCAGCGAGACGAAGAGCGCGATCCCCAGGCCGTGCAAGTGATGCAGCGGTAGGCAGTGCAGGAGCGAGTCGCTGGGCTGCCAGTTCCAGGCTTCAGCGACCAGGCGCGCGAGCTCTCCCAGGTTGCGGTGGGTGATCAACGCCCCTTTGGGCTTGCCGGTGGTGCCGCTGGTGTACAGGATCACCGCGGGCTGCGCGTTCATCGGCAATGAATCCGTGAGGAAAAGATTCTCGTGACGACGCAGCGACTCGATGTCCAGCAAGGGTACGTCCCCGAGCGGTTCGTCGCGGGACTGAAGCTCAGCGCGCATGTCCTCGGAGACGATGATGGCCTGGGCTCCGGACGCCTCGACGAACCACTGCTGCTCCACGGGCGGATGCAGGTGGCTGAGCGGCACGGCGATGGCGCCAGCCAGGGTGATCCCGAAGAAGCTCTCGACCCAGCCGCTGCCCTGCGCCACCAGCATGGCGACGCGCGGGGGCTCTGCGTCATCAGCCCCAGTCAGGCCCTGGGCCGCCAAGGCAGCGGCCACACGGCGCACTCTCTCCCCCAAGACCCGGAAACTCACCGTCTCGGCTTCGTCGACGATCGCTGGCGCCGAGTTGTCAGGGCGCGCGGCGGCGAAGAAGCGTTGCAGGAGCAGGCTCGACCGGGGATCGCTCATCACGGGCTCGGGCGTAGCTCAAGCTGTCGACTGTGCCAAAGCAACATTTCCAGGGTGCCGATTTCGCGTAGCCAGGGCTGGTTGTGCGGGCCCGGCACTTCACGCAGGACGTGAGGCACGCCGAGCTCGCCGAGGCGCTTCGAGAGCACGCGATTCGCCTCCAGGTACGGATCCTGACTCGAGCTCTCGAAATGCAGAGCTCGTGGTCCGTAGTCTGAAATCAGGTCCGCGATGCGCTGGGCGTAGAGCCTGGCCTGAGGCACGCCATACGCGCTCTGAACGCCGCCGTAGGCCGCGAAGAGCTGCGGCTTGCGCAGGAAGACCTCCATGCCCACGTAGCCGCCGAGGGAACAACCGTCGAGCCCGGTGTGCAGGTGGTGCGGGCTGGCTGGAAATCGTTTCCGTACGGTTGGTAGGAGCGTCTCCTCGATCCAGTCTGCGTAGCGATCCAGCGTCTGGGACGCGGGCTGCAGCTTGTAGGGGTTGGGCGTCACCGGGCAGACCAGGATCAGGTCGCGAAACGGCCGCTGCTCGAGGCTCTGGTTCAGCTCCTCGAGGCGCGTATCCGTGAGGTAGCGAAACTTGGGTAGCGTGCGGGCGACGGGTGCTCGCTTGAGACGCTCGTAGGTCGTGACCAGGCCGTAACGCTCGCCCCACGCATGGATACCCAGGAGTTCGTTTCCGGTCTCGCCCAGGCCGTGGAGCAGCACCAGCACCGGGAGCGGATGCTCCGGCAGGGGCTTTGGGGTCAGCACCAGAGAGCGGCGAGCGATGCGCGAGTCACCGGATAGCTGCAGGTCGTGGACGTCGACCGAGTCGGAGCTGGGAGTCGCGGCGCGGCTACCGCGGGCGGCGGTGAGAGGGGCCAGCATGGCGGCGCCACCCAGCAACAGCTCCCGTCGGCTCGGCCGCATGCGCTCACCCATGACCCTCGCCTTAGCACGGAGCGGCCTTTCGCGTGCTGGGCTGGGGTCTGCGGCGCTGTGGACGTTCCTTTGTCAGGCGCCTCGTGGGTTTTGCTACTCTTCGTTCAGATGTCCCGCGTTCCCTTCATCAAGAACCTGATGACGCCCTTCCCGTTCACCATCGAGGGTTCCGCCTCGCTGGAGGACGCGGAGGCGATGTTCGACAAGCACGACATCAGTCACCTGCCGGTGGCCCATGCAGGAAAGCTCTCGGGCGTGATCACCAAGCACGATCTGTTGCGGGCCCAGGCAGAGCGCGAAGCGGATCAGCTGAGCATCGGTGACGTCGCGGTCAGTGACCCCTACGTCGTCGACCTGCATACTCGCGCTGACGAGGTACTGCACGAGATGAGCCTCCGGCACATTGGGAGCGTGCTGGTGACGCGTGAGGGCAAGCTCGCGGGTATCTACACCGCGAACGACGCGATGCGCGACTTCGCGGAGCACCTCGCAGCCCAGGAGCCCCCCAACACCGTCGCATAGGCGGTTTTCGGTGACGCTGCCAGCAGCAGCTCAGAGGTTGTCGGGCATCGACACCTGGCGTTCCTGCTTCTCCACGCGCTTGGCGATCGCTTCGACGATGGCGAGGTACTCCTCGCTGCTCAGCGCGTCGCCATTCGGCTTCGCATCCTCGTAGTACACCGCATACATCTGGGTCTTTCGCGGGGGGACGAGCTTCACGCTATCGAGGCGTGAGACGAAGACGCGCAGGGTCGTCTCCGCGCGACCGAGCTCGATCTCGATGCGCTTCTGGCGCGGTCCCCGCACCATCAGCACCTCGAAGTCCTTCACCCGGTCCCCACGCTTCAATCCGTCCAGGAGCGCGGTGGCCTCTTCGCTGACCACGAGTTGTTGCTGCTGGGCCTGTTCGGCGTGTTGCTTGGCGGCGTTCGTGATGGTCTGGGCGCCGTGCTCTCGCAGGTCTTTGACGTAGGGGTAGACGATGAAAATGGCGAGCAACAGCGTGACGAGGACGGGGATGGCCGCGCCTTTGACGTCGAGCGAGGTGCGCTTCTCCTGCGCCTCCGCCGGCTGCTCCTGGCTCTCCGGCTGCTCCTGGCTCTCCGGCTGCTCTCGAGGTTCAGTCTTCTCTGGCTCGCTCATGGTCTTCCTGGGGGGGCGCGGCGGCCAAGGGAGTCGCTCGCACGCCCAGCATCCAGCTGCCTAGCGCAGCCATCAGCACGCCACCAGCGACGACCAGGAGCGGGATGGTCTTGTCGTCCCCCTGATCCCCGGCAAACCGCGCGGCGCACAGCACTGCTCCGTTGTAGACCATGTGCGCCAGCATCGACGGCAACACGGAGCCTGTGCGCAGGCGGATCCAGCCAAAACCAAGGCCCAGGATCATGGTCCCGACGCTCTGCACCAGATCCATGTGGACCATCCCGAAGAGCACGCTCGGCACGAACCAAGCGACCCAGTACCAGGGCACGAAGAGCCGCGTCACAAAACCGCGGAACAGCGCCTCTTCGACCAACCCTGGAAGCACCGCGACGCACAGCATGAGCAGCGTGAACGTGAGGGGCGGAGCGCCTGCGGCGATGCGCACGACCGCCTCGGAAGCGGTCTCCACGTCGAACGCCCGTTGGATGGCCTGGGCGATGCCGAGCGCCAGCGGGGTGATGCCGAAGACGACGAGCAACGCTCCGAGAAACGAAGCCGCGCTGGGGCGACCCACGGGGAAGCACTGCCGAAGCGCTTCACGCGTGCTGACTCCCTGATACCGGCGCCAAAAGCGAGCAGCGCCGAGCGCGACCAGGGCCACAGCGCTCTGCGTGACTGCTGCGCCGATCACCAGCCAGGTCGGGTTCTTGACCGCTTCCTGCACATTTACGCCGCTCAGTACCGCGCCCAGGCCGAGCAGCAAGACCGCGGCATACATCGCCGCCACGGTGATGAACGCGGTCGCGCCCGCGAACAGCAGGTGGATGCCGAGGTGGGGTTCGGGGGAAGTCGCTTCGGACACGGAGGTTTGGGCGGCTTTGGGCGTACACCGTAGGGAAGCCGTTGGGTTGGGCGTCAACTACCTTCGATTGCAACAACTTGCCACTCATGCTCGGTTCCTTGGAGGATCTGCGAGCTCCCGAATGGCGAATCAGCGGGCTTGGGTTATCGTCTGACCCGGGAGCGAGGTAAGCATGCTTTTCAAGTCAGGCACGATAGTCTTTTTCGCTGGTTTGGTTGGATACGTGGCGCTCCTCGGAGCCTGCTCGGACACCAAATCCAGCAGTAGCTCCGTCAAGACTCGCGAGGGCTTCTGCGAAGCCTGGGGGAAAGCGGCGTGCAATGACAGCGTGGTCACCGCCTGTTCCGGAGACGGTGCGGATGCGACTGGCTGCACGGGGACCCAGCAGACCGCCTGCCTCGGCGCAGTCGGGGAAACCTACGACCCGACGAACGCGGCGGACTGCATCGAGGCGGTTCAGAAGGCGTACAAGGACGCCAAGCTCACTCGCTCCGAGGTCGACCTGCTGGAGCTCAAGAGCGGCGCTTGCGCCGAGCTCTTCGTGGGGCCGAAGAGCGAGGGCCAGAGCTGCGACGGGGACGCCGACTGCGACACCGTCGGCGGCTATCGTTGCTTCGGGGAGTCGCCGACGTGTCAGATCCCTACGGAAGTAAGTGGCGGCGGGAAGTGTAGCGACCCTGCGGCGGTGTGTGCGACGGGCTTCTACTGCGATGGCACCAACTGTCTGCAAGCCATCGGCGAAGGTCAGAGCTGCGTCGACGAGCCCTGCACGGAGGATCTGATCTGTCTCGCGGGCACCTGCACGGCCAAGACGGCCAATTTCCAGGACTGCACCGCAAACGCTGAGTGCCAGTCGGGCCTGTGTGACATCCCCAAGGGAGCCTCGTCCGGGCTCTGCGTCACCTCGTTCGATCTCGGCGTCACCAGCAACACCTGCACGACCTTGCGCTGAAAGTGCCGGGTGCGCGCGTTCAACGGTTACCCCCGCGAGCCGCGAGCTGACAACACCCTCAGCGCTCGGCCAACGCGCGCAGCACCCGCGCGTGCAGACCGCCGAAGGCGCCGTTCGAGAGCAGCGCAACGACGCTGCCAGTTCTTGCGTGCTCGACAATCGCGCTCAGCACTTCATCCACGCTCCGAGCGGCGAGCGCGGGGATCCCCTGCGCCTCTACCTCTCGCGCTATCCGTGCGGTATCGAGGGCTTCTTCCGGGGCCAGCCCCGCGCGGCCCAACGGCGCCAGGATGACCCGCGAGGCCGCCTTGAACGCAATAGGATACTCTTCCTGGTGGATGCCGCGACAGGCGGTCGCGCTGCGTGGCTCGAACACCGCGAGCAGCTCGGCCCCGGGGTGACGCGAGCGCAGCGCTGCCAAGGTCTCACGCACCGCAGTGGGATGATGCGCGAAGTCGTCGTAGACGAAGCAGCCGTCCGGCTCCCCGAGCAACTCCTGGCGGCGCTTGATCCCCGCGAACTCCGCCAGGCCGGGCACCATGCGATCGAAGCGCGCGCCATAGCCCTGAGCGCAGGCGCCCAGCGCCGCGATGGTGTTGGACAGGTTGTGGCGCCCCGAGAGCGGGGAGGCGACGCGCCCCACCAGAACGCCGCCCGCGAAGAGATCGAAGGTCGTCCCGCTTGGTGAGCTCTCCGCAGGCGCTCCGAGCCAGTGGGGCGCGACGCCGTGAGTCGGCTCGCCCTCGATGGCGTACCAGGCGACCTGACACGTCGCGTGCTGCTTGACCAGCTCGACGACCTGGGCGTCGGAGGCGTTGGCGACCATCAGGCCTGCGGTCGGCAGGCTCTGGATGAAGGCCGCAAATGCTGCACGGTAGCTCTCTTCGCTGGGGTAGATGTCGATGTGGTCGTGTTCGATGGAGGTGAGGATCGCGACCCTGGGCCGGTAGTGGAGGAACTTGGCCGTCTTCTCGAAGAATGCGGTGTCGTACTCATCGCCCTCGATCACGAACGGCGGCCGGGCTGCGTCCGCGGGTCTGGACTCGTTGCTGCCGAGGCTGACCTTTTGTTTAGCCGCACGGAAACTCTTGCCGAAGTTCTTCGGGATGCCTCCCACGAGGTAGCCCGGCTCGAGCCCTGCTCGGTCGAGCAGCCAGGCGCAGAGCGATGTCGTCGTGGTCTTGCCGTGGGTTCCAGCGACGACCAGCGGCCATGTGCCCTCGAGCGCGAAACGCTGCAGCGCGCCGGCGATGTGCGTGTACTCGAGTCCCCCATCGATCGCCGCGCGTGCCTCTGGGTTGTTCGAGCGACAGACGTTGCCGATAACCACCAGATCCGGGGCGGGCTCGAGGTGCCGCGGGTCGAAGCCCGTGAGGCAATCCACGCCCCACTCGCGAAGGGCCGGGCCCATCGGCGGATCGAAGCTCACGTCGCTGCCGCTGACGTGGTGACCAAGCTGCTTCAAGAGGCCCGCGAGTGCCCCCATCCCCGTGCCCGCGACCGCCACGACATGAATGTGCATCGCCCGCCAGGTACCACGATCTGGCTCGACTGGTGGAGTATCGGGCACGGCCACGGGCGTGCGTTCGGAGTTGCTGAACGGGAGCGCCGGTTGGCATGACTCCGTACGTTGGTGTAGTTGTGGGAGCCTGTATGAAGATTGACGCGAAGCTCAAGAGTCAGACCCCCGCGTTCTCGTTCGAGTTTTTCCCGCCCAAGAACGAAGAGGGGATGCGCACCCTGTTCGACACCGTCGCCGAGCTCAAGCAGCTCGATCCGACCTATGTCTCCGTCACCTACGGCGCTGGTGGCAGTACCCGTCGCCTCACGGTCGAGCTGGTCGAGCGCATCCAGCGCGAGACGGGCATCGATGCCATGGCGCACCTCACCTGCGTTGGCGCCACCCGGGACGAGATCGGCGGCGTGCTCGGGGACCTGAAGAAAGCTGGCATCCAGAACGTGCTGGCCTTGCGGGGCGATCCGCCGAAAGGCCAAGCGAAGTTCGAACGCCCCGAGGGCGGCTTCGGCTACGCGAACGAGCTCGCGGAGTACATCCGCGGAGGCCACGATTTCTGCATCGCCGGCGCCTGCTACCCGGAGATGCACCCCGAGGCTGCGAGCTCCGACGCTGACATGGATGCGCTCAAGCGCAAGGTCGACGCTGGAGCCAGCGTGCTCATCACGCAGCTCTTCTTCGACCCCAACGTGTACCTGCATTTCGTCGAGCGCTGCCGTGCGGCAGGTATCGACGCGCCGATCATCGCCGGCATCATGCCGGTGACGAACACCGCCCAGGTCAAGCGCTTCACCGCGATGTGCGGCGCGAGCATCCCGGGTCCGCTGCTGCAGCGTCTCGAGCAGACGGGGGGTGAACGCAGTGAGGTGCGCAAGGTCGGCGTGGAGCATGCCATCTTGCAGTGCCAGAGGCTGCTCGAGGCAGGCGCGCCTGGGCTACACTTCTACACGTTGAACCGCAGCACGGCGACGCGAGAGATCCTCAAGGCGCTCAAATAGCGTTGTCTCACCCCCGACCCTGAAGGCTGAGGCGTCGGGAGATACAAATGACGAAGAGCTGCACGAGTTTCCGTGCGGCTTTTCTGTGGGATGCTCCTGGCTACTTGCGGATCACCACGTGGACCGGTGGCTCGTCCTTGGGCCACTGGATCACGCTGTTCCAGCCGTCGGGGATCTGCGCGGTGATCCAGCGGAAGACGTGGTTCGCGTCGTAGGGCGTGAGGTGCACGTCACCGTTCGTGTGCTCGATGCCGAAACGGTCGTGCCAGTAGGCACCGTGCAGGCGCTGACCGGAGTCCAGCTCGATCACCCAGGGCGTGTCGTAGGAGTCCCAGTAGTGCGCGACCTTGGTCGGGTCGAGCGTCGTGGCGGTCACGTACTTGGCGGTGACCTTGAACTCGCCGCGCTTGGTCACGGCTTCACCCTCGTCGTCGAGGCGGTTACGTCCGACGCTGACCAGCGTGGTGTAGACCGGCTTCGTGCCCTCGTAGAGCACCATCGACCCGGTGACGATGCTGATGTCGATCCAGCGCTCGTCCGCCTTGGCGAACTCCGGGAAGTTCTCCCGGCGACGAATCGTGGTCACGTCGCGGTGGCGCACGAAGCGATCGTCGTTGGTCTCCCAGTAGCGCAGGCCATTTACCTCACGGTATTTCCCCGTGAGCATGATGGTCTGGTGATACTCGAGCTTGCCCTGCTTCTCGGCGTCGCCCTTCTCGACCTGCCAGGCGCGCACGCCGCGCTTGACCACGAAGGCGACGGGCAACTCGACGCCGTTGCCGAGCTCCACGCCCTTGAAGT
>JAGQIY010001199.1 GCA_020430865.1 Myxococcales bacterium | reverse complement strand
TGACCCGCGGTATCTTCATGTCGTCGTAGCCGGTGGTCTGATGGCGCATCCAGGCGATGGTGGCTGCGCGCGCTCGCTCCTCGATGGTGATGCGCTTGGTGCGCGCGACGGTGCCGCTACCCACGGGAGTCGCGTGAGCGGCGATGGCCTTCGCCATCTGCTGGGCGAGCGCCGTATGTTCTGGCGCGAAATCGAGGAACTCGAACACTTCCTGCTCGAAGCTCGCTGCGTACTCCACTTGCTCCGCCTCACGCTTCGCCCGCGCCGCATCCAGCTTGCGCTGGTAGGCAGGATCGGCGCGTTCTGCGGCTAGCGCCGCCGTGATGCTCTCCACGCGCTCCCTGGGTGCCCAGATCCCCCGGGAAAAGACCTTCCTGCCCTTCTTCTCCTGCACGAGCCAGTGATCGCCGCCGGCCTTCACCCGGCGGCTGAGGGCGGGGTCGCCGGGAGGTACCAGCAGCCAGTCGCTGGGCGCGACGAGGTACTCGCCCGACTCAGTCTTCACCTCGCGCGGCGCGCGCCCAGGGCTGACGGTGAGGCCGGGAGCTGATGGGCGGCTGCGAGCGGGCATGGCGCGCCCTTACCACATCGCGCCACGCACGCAGGCTGCAAAAGACTGCGTTCTCCAGCGGCCTGCGTGCGGATCAACTAGGCCGCGCAGCGCACGACGCCGCCAGCGGCGCGTCTAGCGTCGCGCCGCCAAGCGCCTGGGCGCACGCCGAAGTGACGATGGAAGGCCCGGCTCAGCGCGAACTCCGAGTCGTAGCCGACCTCATCTGCGATCGCCGCGAGCCCTGCCTCGGTGTCGATCAGCAGTCGCGATGCTTTTTCCATGCGGAACTGGCGGAGGACGCTGAGCGGTGGCCTGGCGAGGGCGTCGTTGAAGCGTCGATTCAGCACCGCGCGGGAAGTGCCGAGCTCCTTCGCGAGGGATTCGACCGTCCAGCGCTCGTCGGAGCGAACTCGAAACAGCTCGAGGGCGGTGGTGACCAGGGGATCCTCCGTCCAGCTGATGCTTGCCGTGCTGGCTTCGGTTGCTTCCTCGCCGATCGGTTCTTCGCGGTCGTCGCCCATCGACTGATCATTGCGCCTCACCCCCGGCCCGCAAGTCCCGAGCGCTTTGGGTATGCGATTGTTTCGCAACGAGCGCCCTGGCCATGGGCAAGCGCCGTGAACTCCGTAGGTTGTGAGCCATGCCCAAGCGGAGCGAACCCGAGAGAGACGAGAAGCGTCCCGACGTGGCGCACACGAGGCACCTGCAGGAGCGCTTGTTCGGCACGCGCACGTTGCTCGTGTTCGGAGAGATCACGATGGACGTGGCGGAGGCGACCAGCGCGCAGCTGCTGGCGCTCGCGGCGGAGAACGATCGCCCCGTTCGCATGGTGATCCACTCGCCGGGGGGACACGTGGAAAGCGCCGACACGATCTTCGATCTGGTGCGGGCCATCCCGGCACCAGTGTCCATGATCGGCACCGGTTGGGTGGCGAGCGCAGGAGCGCTCATCTACTCCAGTGTGCCTCGGGAGCGTCGGTATGCGCTGCCGAACACGCGCTTCCTGCTGCATCAGCCGCTGGGCGGCATGAGTGGTCCGGCCGCGGACGTCGAAATCGAAGCGCGGCAGATCGGTCTGATGCGCAAGCGCTTGATCGAGACGTTCGCCGAGGCCACCGGCCAGAGCGAAGCTCGCATCGAGAAGGACAGCGATCGCAACTACTGGCTGAGCGCTAGCGAGGCGGTCGAGTACGGCCTCGTGGGACGAGTGGTCAGCGGGTTGGGTGAGGTATGACGGCTATGGCCTGAACACGTACAGCGCACCAGAATTGCCCTTGGAGTTGTCGGACTCGTCGCCGTTCGTGCCCGTCGCGCCGCTGTCTTCGAACATCGCAGAGACGACGAAGCTCGGCCCGCTGATGGCGACGCCGGTTCCGAACAGATCAGCCAACCCCGGACTGCTAGCCTTGATGTACGTGCTGAAGGTCCAGCTGTCGCCCGTGCGTGTGTAGAGGTACGCGGCGCCTGCGCCATCCGTCCCGTCGTCGGTGCCATCGCCGTTCAGTCCAGGCACCGAGCCGTCCTCCTTGGGGGCGCCGATCAGCAGCAGATCGCCGCTGACGGCGACGCTCTCCCCGAAGTTGTCGTTGGCCCCGGTGTTGCTCGCCTTGACGTACGCTTGCTGAGTCCAGGCCGTTCCGCTGCGGAAGAACACATAGGCCGCGCCCGTCGACTCGTAGACTGACATCTGCGAGCCGTTCACTCCCGTCGAGTCGCTGTTCTCGTTGACCGAGCCGGCGACGAAGGTGTCGCCGTCAATCGCAAGGGACTCGCCGAGGAAGAGGTTGGCGCCATTGTTGCTGGCCTTGACGTAGGCCTGCTGAGACCACGCGGAACCGTCACGAACGAAGACGTAGACCGCGCCGGACTCGGTGTAGGTGGGGTCGTTGCCCTGGCTGCCATCGACACCGGATGCCGGGCTGTCCTCTCCTGTGGCGCCTACGATGATCGTGTTGCCGCTCACCCCCACTGAGAAGCCAAAGTTGTCGAACGTCTCGGCGTTGCTGGCCTTGAGGTATGCCTCTTGGGCCCACCCGCCAGGAGCCCTGCGGAAGACATAGGCGGCGCCGGCCTGTTTGGCGTCGTCATTCAGCTGATCGCCGTCGATGGTCGTCGCGTCGCTGTCCTCCTCTGGGGCGCCCACCACGATGAGATCACCGCTGATGGCCACCTTGTGGCCGAAGCGATCGCTGTTGCCTGCGTTGCTTGCGGTGAGATAGGCGGACTGCATCCAGCTCGAACCGCAACGGGTGAACACGTAGGCGGCGCCGGAGTCGCTGCGGGAGTCGCCGGGTCCGTCCTCGTCCTGAGCACCCACGACGATGGTATCCCCACTGATAGCGACGCTGCGGCCGAACTGATCGTTGCCTGGGTTGTCTGGTTTCAGCACTGCTTGCAGCGACCAGCCGTTGCAGTCGCGGGTGTAGACCAGGGCTGCGCCCGCGTTGCCGTTACCTAGCGGATACGCCTCACTGCCGGCCACGATGGTGTTGCCGTCCATCGCAACTGAGCGGCCGAGCTGGAGGCTCGATTGCGAGATGTCGGCCTTGAGGTAGGCTTCTTGAGGCGACGCCACGCCCGCGTCACTGCAGCCCGCGTCGGGCGGAGGATCGCACGCGCCGCCGTCCATGCCCGCGCTCCCCGCTCCCTCGAGACCAGCGCTGGTTGCGGAATCATGTGGAAACTCCTAGGGAGCTCTCGCGCGCCCGCGCAGCGCTGCCCTGCCCTGAGCTACGCGGGCTCAGCGCTGGAGTGGAATCACCGCGGTTCGCTCGTCGTGTGCTGGGTCGTCCTTGCGGAAGATCAGGGTGAAGCCGATGAAGCCGCACCACATCGCCGCGAGGTGATGCAGCATCGGCGCGCCCCCGAGCCGCTCGAACAGCAGGCTCGAGATGGGCGGACCGATCAGCATTCCGGCAGCGTAGAACGCATTGTAGATGGCGGTCGCGCGGCTGTAGTCCCTGGCGGGCACCACCAGGCCCTGCAGCGCCAGGCTCATTGGCGAGATGCTGGCCAGCGTGGCTCCGGCGACGAAGACCGCTACGAGCATCCAGGGAAAGCTATCGAGCCAGGCGAAGGACGCGATCATCAGGGTGCCGATCACGGCGAGCGTGCGCATCGTGAGCAGGTGCCCGAAGCGGTCGCCGATGCGACCCGCGGGGTTGGTGAACAGCACCATGCCCAGGGCGAAACACGCGGTAACGTAGATCGTGTTCTCCTTGCTAACGTGCTTCTCGGCCATCAGGAACAGCGGCAGGAACAGCACCACGCTGGCCTGGAAGTAGCCGTAGGCAAAGGTGGCAAAGCAGCTGGTCTTGATTCGCCACAAGACGCCCAGGCTGCCGAGGTCGTCGTTCGTCGCTTCTCGCGCTGGCCCATCTGCCCTCTCGAGTCGGGTTTGGACGTCGCTGGATGCTTCTCCGCCAGGATCCAGTCTCGCGGCAGCGTCGGCGTCGCGACTCAGGAAGAGGAGGAAATAGACTCCGACGCCGAGTGCCAGCGCGCCGGCGACGCTGAAGGCGGCAGAGAGGGGCCATAGGGCGACCAGGCCGCGGCTCAGCAGCGGTCCCAGGATGTAGCCCAGAGCCATGAACACGGCGTACAGACTGGTAACGAGCGCCTTCTGGCCGGTCTGCGCCCGGGCCAGGAGCACCGTCTCGCAGCTCACCCAGATGCTCACCGAGGCCGCGCCGTCCACGAAGCGCAAACCAGCTATACCGACCAAGCTGTTTATGTGAGGAAATGCGAGCGTCACCGCTGCGTACGCCAGTACGGCCGAGGTCACGACCGTCTTGGCCGAGAAGCGTCGGATCAGCGCGCCCGCCGGAATGCTCAAGAGAACGATCCCGGCGGCGAAAGCGGCGGCCAGGTTTCCGATCTCTCGCTTCTCGAAGCCGCGCTCGTCCAGATACACGGCAATCACGCTGAGCGCGATCCCGTAGGCGAGCCCCAGAAGCAGGGTGCCGATGTAGACGTGGCGAATGTCCGAGTCCTGGAGCGGGGAGCGGTTCAAGGCGCAGCATCCTCGTACGATACTCAGCCGGAGAGGAAGGGCTTGATGCCGGGTTTGCTCTTTCCACTCGCTCTCCGATTGCTTGGGGCTGGTAGACTCAGGCCGTGGCTCGAACTGCTCCCGTTCCCAACATCCCCGCACCCCCTGGTATGAATCCCGGCGCCTTCGTCGCGGGTGGCGGCGGTGATGGTGGGGGAGGTGGCGGCAAGGGAGGGAAGAACGGCAGCGGCAACGAAGGTGCTGGTGACGGAAGCGGTGACGAGAACGCAGAAGGGGACGGTAATGGCGCCGACGCTTGTGGTGAGGGGTCCACTGGGTCCTGCACGAGCTGCGGCAACACCCTGACTGCGGGTGACCCGGTCAACGTGGCGACCGGAGAAATGTTCACGGTGCCGGCCGAGGACCTCTTCCTGCGAGGCTTCATCAACCTGCGGTTCAGTCGACGTTTCAGCTCGGAGGGCCTTCATCGGCAGGTAGGCTTCGGACCTGGTTGGGTGCATTCACTTGCTTGGACGCTGGAGGAGACGCGCCGCCAAGTCATCGTTACGAGTAGTCAATTTCGTGTGGAATTTGACAAGCCAGTTGGCCCAGGCGCCGCCACCTTCAATGGGGCCTGGCACCTACAGAGAGTCGGTGACGGCTATCGCGTCCGACCAGGAACCGAGTTCAGTCACTACTTCGTTCCCGAGAGCTCGGGCAGCAAGCTCTATCGTCTGGCACGAGTCTCCTTCCGGAACCATGGTGCTTTCGATCTGATCGCCAAGGATGGCCGGCTGGAGCGAATCCTCGACTCCGCTGGGAGAGAGATCCTCTTCGCCTGGAACCGGGACCGCATCCAGTCCATCTCCGTTCCAGCCCCGAACGGACAGACGCTAACATTCGCTCGCTACTCCTACGACGCGCGTGGCGACCTCGTCGCCGCCACGGATGCAGATGGGAATCGTGTGGAGTACGCCTACGACGAGCAGCACCGCATGGTTCGGCTGAGGTACGGGACCGGCCTCACGTTTCACTTCGTCTACGATGGTGCGGGTCGCTGTATCGAGACCTGGGGCGATTATCCAGACGGAAAGGATGTTGCGCTGGCCGATGACCTCCCCGAGCTGTTGGCCGACGGATCGACTCCCGCGCGAGGTATCTACCACTGTCGGCTCGACTTCATCGATGCCAACTACTCGGAGGTGCACAACTCGGTCGGGACGAAGCGAGTCGGCGCCGCGCCGAACGGCTTGGTCGAGTCGGGGGTGAGCCCCGAGGGTGGAGTCCACAGCCGGACGTTCAATGTCCTTGGGCGGGTAATGGAGGAGGAGGACCCGCTAGGTGTCGTGACCAGGTACACGTACCACAACTCCGGCAAGCTCGAGTCGTTGACGATCGAGGGTGAGACGACGACGTTCGAGCGCGATCCCGAGGGCCGAGTGCTCGGGGCAACGGATGCTGCTGGGGGAGAGATTCGGTACACGCGCGATCGCTACGGCAACATCGATGGCATCCGGGATCAGAACGGGGCGTTCTGGAGCTACCGTCTGGACGCTCGCGGAAGGGTGACGCATGTCGTCGATCCGTGCGGAGGACAAACCGCGCTCACCTTCGATGACCATGGGAACTGCACTTCGAGGACTGATCCGCGAGGCAATACGGTTCGTTGGGAGTACGACTACTGGGGGCGACGTGTAGCCACGATTGGGCCTGGAGGGGAACGCGCCGTGTGGTCGCGTTCCCCCGCCGGGCGCCTGGTTGCAGTAACCGACTACCTGGGGCGAACCAAGCACTCGAGCTACGATGCTCTCGGCAACCTCATCTCAGTGACCACTCCAGACGGGCGAACCACCCGCTTCGAATGGGGGGGACTACGATGGCTAGCGCGTGTCCACCTTCCAGATGGCGGAGTGATCAAGCGTCGCTTCAACCGTGAGGGGCAGCTCTGCGAGCTGGAGGATCCGAGCGGAGCCATTCATCGTTTGGACCGCGACAGCGTTGGGCGTCCTCTGGCTGAGGTGACGTTCGATGGTCGCAGTCGCCGCGCGGAATACGACCTGCGCGGGTGGCAGATACTGCTGGAGGAGGGAGCCCGTCGCATCGAGATGACGCGGGATCATCATGGTCGTATCGTGGAGGCGCTTACCGACGACGACGAGGCGCGCAACTTCGCCTACAGCGCGCGCGGTGACCTGGTACGTTTCGAGAACCAGGGCGTTGTCGTATGCTGGGAGCGTGATGCCGTAGGGAACATCGTCAGACAGACGCAGGAAGTCGACGGCAGGAGCTACGAGGTGGTGTCGGACTACGACCCCATGACGCGGCAAGTCCGCCGTCGCACGTCGCTGGGGCACGAAGTGCAGATCAAGCGTGGCCCCGCCGGACATGTCGATGAGATCTGGACCGGGGGAGAACGCGTGCTGCAGGTGCAGCGTGACGCTGCGGGCGATCCGGTCGAGCGCGTGCTGTCGGGTGGAGCGAAGGTGCTGGACGATCACGATGCAATGAATCGCCTCGTCCGGCGCGCTGTCCTGCCGGCTCACGGCGAGCCTTCCGCGCCTGTGGAGGAGCCGGAGTGGCTCGGGGCTCGGGATGAACTCAGCATCACGTACTCATACGACGCGATGGACGAGGTCCACTCCATTACACGGGGCGTCAACGACTACCTCGAGTACACTTACGATGGCACCAGGCACGTCCTCGAGGAAACGGACGGCCGTGCCGAGCGCAGGCTCAGCGTCGACGCCGCGGGGAATTACCACGAGGTCGACGGTCCAGTACGTAGCTATCAGATGGGGAACCGTCTGATACGCCGGGGGAACACCGTCTACGATTATGATGAGCGTGGTGCGCTGGTAAGCAGACGCGAAGCTCAAGAGGACGGAAAAGAGCGAGAGACTCTTTTCGAGTGGGACGGCTACGGCATGCTGAGCGCTGTGGCGCTCCCCGATGGTCGCCGAGTCGAGTTCCAGTACGACGCGTACGCTCGGCGTGTGTCCAAGCGCGTGCTCGGACGGCTGCCGGAGGGCACCTGGCAGATCGTGGAACACACCCACTATGTGTGGGATCTGATCAGCCTGGTCCATGAGGTCGACGTCCTCACCGAAACGGTCAGGACGACCTACCTCTTCGACGATCACAGGAACGAGTGTCCGTTCGCACAATCGAGTGACGGAGCGGACTGGACTTACTTCATCGAGGACCTGAACGGCGCCCCGGAAGTCCTGGTCAGTGGCGAGGGGGACCGGGTCGGAGGCTATCGAAAAGACCTGTTCGGCTGGCGAGAGGAAGCTGACGGTGAGCGCACACCGTTTCGCAACCCCGGCCAGTTCGCCGATGAGGAGACAGGGCTCTACTACAACCGTTATCGCTACTATGATCCCGATACCGGTGCGTTCATCAGTCCCGACCCCATCGGCCCGCACGGGGGGTTGAACCCGTATGGCTACGGACCGAATCCCATCGCCTGGTTCGACCCGATGGGTTGGGCTCACACGATGACCGTCACATCTGCGAGCGGCGTGAACGGTGTGAGTGTCGGGGACACGTTCGTCTCGGGCATGGGCCCGGATTGCCCGGATCCGCTCCGCAGTCGTGCCCGTTGCCATACGGAAAGAAAGCTCGCTCACACGCTGCGCGAAGCGAACCCCAACGGTGCGCCGGGGGGACGGATCACCGTGCAAGGGGAGCTCCCACCGTGTCCCAACTGTCACCGCGCGATGCAGCGCCTGGCAGACGATATGCGCGGTTCCGATCCCAACGCGGACCCGTTCGAGATCGAATATCAGTACGGTCCCGATCACTCGGAATCGGTGACTTACTCTAGCGGATCATCGCCCTCCTTCACGGACAGCGATCTGGAGACCGCCTACGCGATGACACCGACGGCACGCACCGACTCCCACGGTGAGCCATTTGGGTACGAGTACACATCTTGGAGTAACGCACAGAAGGGCTACAAGAACGCGAAGTAGAAGCTTGTTCGCCTGCTTGCAGCTCACGCGGCTCGAGCACGATGCCGACCCGCTCGACCGCTTCGACTCTCGAGGAAACGCTAGCCCAGGCTTCGCCGCTTGTGTGCTAGATAGGCCCGAGCTGCGCTTGCCGTCGTAGTCGAGTGGAGGAAATGCAGTGGCAAAGCCCAAGTGGAAGACGCTCAAGCACGCCCTTGGAAGCGCGACGAAGCTACCCGCGATGATTCAGGAGCTGTCTGGGAGCGAACAGCAAGTCCGTCGAGTCGAGCCCGATCTGCGGGCCATGCTGGTCAGCCCCGCGAGCTGGTTCTCCGCGAGCGCGCCCGCTGTGCTGGAGCTGCTCGCGATCCAGAGCCCAACCGCTTGGCTGCTCGCGTGCGACTGCCTAACCAGTGGCCACCTCGAGGTGCTCTCGGGGCGGGTAGGGCGCGACCAGCTCGAGCGGCTGTGGAGTGAGATCAAGCCCGCCGCTTTGCCCCTCGTGAGCCAGGCCTTGGGATCCGGGGACGAGGAGCTCGCGAGTGCAGCTGGCTACTTTGCGGGGTTCCTTGCGGAACCCAAGATCGACGCACAGCTGGTCACGCTGCTCTCTGAGCGCAAGGCGGAAGCGTGCACTGCGAGTGGGATGCTGGCATTGGCCGTCAGCTCCAAGCTGCGAGGTGAAGGCCTATCTGCCGAGATAGCCCGGTTCCACGCGAAATCACCGCTCGAGTTGGTTGCTCACGCAGCGGCGACGTTGCTTCACGAGTCGCTGGACCCTGGGGCCGCAGACCAGGCTTTCCGCGCGCTGCTCCAGCTGGAGATAGGGTCCACCGTGTGGACAGAGCGACGCACCTTCGATGTAGTCCACGGAGTCGTCGGCTGTCGGGACCAGGAGGAGCGTCAGCGCCTAGCGACGCGCCTTGCAGATGCCCTGGGTCAGGCCGAGCGAGTCTCGAGACCCGCGGGTGATCAGCTACCCCGCGTGGCGCTCGAGTGGGCCGCTGTTGCGATTGACTGGGAGGCTCGTCAAGCACAGGCCGGGTACGAGATCTTGCCACTGGATCGATTCGACTCGGTTCAGCGCCGTGTGCTCGAGGGGTTGTCGGGCCGTCATGGACTCAACGTGGTGGGGAGCTCGGCGCCACATGGCCTCGTCGAACGTCGACGCTGGCTTGGTCTCGACCCCCCGAGCCCGCTCGAGCTGGAGCTCGACACGAAGCTGGACGGCAAGGCCGTGAAGTGGCCCGTCTGGCGTGTGTGGCGCCACATCAAGCAGACGCAGTCGTCGACGCTGGAGATCCCGGAGCCGATCAGTGATCGAGCCTCCCCGGAAGAATGCTTGCGCATGTTGATCGAAGTAGGGCTCGATGCGTATGGCCTGTACTACGCAGGGAAGCCCTATCCGACGCTGGCGAGCTACGAAGCCCTGCTCGCCGAAACCGACTGCGAGCACGCGACCAGCTGGGCGGCGCCGCTAGCCTCCAGTCTTGGGCCGATGGTTCGGGACGGCGACTACGACCACAAGTGCATGCAGGGGATCGATCCCTATGTCGCGCTCTTGTTGGTTCTAGTGCGCGGCGGCGCCAACTTCGACCCGGCGTGGGATAGCCTCGTGCCCTATATCGGGAAGTACGCAGAGGAGCTGCATCTGGCACTACCGGAGCATCGCCGCGAGGCGCTCATTTACGAGCGGCTGCTCAACGATACCGCTAGCTATCCCCATCGTTCCCTTGCCGCACTCGCCATCAAGCTCTCCCCCTCCTACCGCGTTACCAGGCTACTACTGGATCGCATTCTGCCGCAGCGGGAGCGCTTCAAGAAGGGGGGAGTCAGGGACCAGCTGGACGCACACCTGAAGGCCTTGCAGGAAGCGGCCACGGAACATCCTGACGTCGCGAGAGCACTCGGTGAAGTGGAGATTCGAGACTAGGTACGCGCATGACCAAGGAAGAGCTTCTTGCGCTGAGCGCGAGCCTGGGGGCGGCGCTCCCGTCGCAGGCTTCTCGTCGGACCCTGGGCGAAGCTGTGGCCGATCTCCTTGGGCCCGAGTTCACTCTGCTTTCGGGGCGCGAGGGGTTCCTCGAGTTCGAGCACTCGAAGCTGGACGCCCCGCTGGTGCTGGTTCCCGGAGGATCCTTCCTGATGGGCTTGCGTGACGCAGACCTCGACGAACTCACCGACCTGACTGGATCCAACAGCATGGTCTCGTCGGTGGTCAGCGAGCTAAGGACGAGCGCGAGACCTTGCCACCACGTTGCCGTTCGGCCGTTTCTATGCGGGAAGCGTCCGCTTACGCATGAGGAGATCTCAAGGCTCACAGACGGCCGCGTGGTGAGGGACAGCTTGTATCCGGACGAGTTGTTGGACTTCTTGAGTCGCGTACCAGGGATGCGTCTCCCGGCGGAAGCTGAACTCGAGTTCCTCGCGAGAGAAGGTGGCCGCGCGGCGTTCGTGTGCGACGGAGCGGTCGTCTGGGAGGCTTCGGGAGACTGGCCGGAGCGCGGCCGGTTCGGGGTAGAGAACCTCTCTCTCGGGGAGTGGTGCGCCGACGCCTGGCACCCCAACTACGACGGCGCCCCGTCCAGTTCGGAAGCGTGGTGCGAGGAGTCTGGTCCGGGAGTCGTGCGGGGAGCGCTACCTGTCGGGCCCGATCAGGATGCGGCGGAGCTGGTGTTCGGACTCGCTGCGTTTCGTCGGGCCGCACAGGACTGCGACGAGCGTGGCTGCTTCAACGTACGCCTATGCGTATCCCTTTGACGCCGGGAAACGCCAGGCGGTCTCGAGGAAGTTCCATTCCAGATGACTACGGCGCTCCCATAGTGCTTCCGCTTGCGGCGCATCGAGTTCAGGGAGACTCAATCTGGTGACCAGAACGGCATGCTCGCGGCCTTCTCCGACGCTCGACGCGAGCTGGGCATCGATGAAATGAGCTAGTTCGACGGGATCGACAGTCTGATTGCGAGCCCCCGCGGCGAGCGCCGTCAGCGCTGCGGAACAGGACCAATCATCGAGGCCGCCCGCGATCTCATGAAGAGTGGCTCGCCCTTCGGAGGTGTGGAGCAGGGCGAATGCACATGCGAGCTGCAGCCGAAACACGCTCTCCACCGGATCATGCATGCCAGGGAGCTGTGACGGATTGCACATGGTCCCCAGGATACTTCGTTGGTCCAAGGTCTTGAGGTCTCGGGTGAGCGAGAGCCAGTCCGAGGCGTCGAACGCCAGGCTTGCCACGGACTGAAACTCACGCTGAATGCCTTCATCGGGAGCGCCGTAGCTCGGAAGCCAGTCCGTCGACCCCCGCCAGATTGGGCTCGTCCGCGACGCTGGTGGCGCGGAAACCGTCAACTCGCCCCGCATTCTCAGGCGTTGAAGGCCAAGGCGGAACGCGACCAACGCTGACGGCGGGGCAGGGCGACCGCCGCTCAATTTGACTAGTACTGGCGTCGTCGAGGGACGAGCGGCTGCCTTCGTCATTACGTCTCGGACGATGTTTGAGACCGCGTCCTGGGGTAAGACGAGCACATCTTCATACGCTCCCAGCGTGGCGTAGTACTGACGGGCTTTGGGATCAGTGGCCGCGCGTTGAGCCAGTGCTCTGCGCTTGGCAGGTGACTTCGACAGCATCGCTTCGGCGTAGTCTTGCAGAGCGTCTACGTCCGACGAGTGGGTGCCCAGGGCCCGCAAAGCCTTCAGTTCCGTGACCGTCTCCTCGAAGTGCCCCAACCCCGCGAGCGTTTCCGCGAGGTCAAGTCGAGAGTCGATGTCCTCTGGGTGCAACTCGAGCACCTCGCGCAGCCAGCGACGGGCGTCCCGCAGATCACCGCGGCTGCGCGCGAGCAGCGCGAGTTCCGTCATGGTCTGGAGCGACGGATTCTTCGCGTGATACTCTTCGAGGAGCGCCTGGGCTCGGCCCCGATCTCCCGCCCTTGACCACAAGCGGGCGGAGGCGACGACGAGACCTTTCGCCGCCGCCTCGTGATACTTGGCGGCGTGTTCGACTATGCGAGCCATGGCGCTCGCGTTTTCCTTCAACCCGCGGCTACGGATCGCCGGACCGTCCAGGAGATCGAGGATATCGGCAGTGGTGGACGCCACTCCGGGCCATAGCTCTGCGGGGTCCAGCTCAAGGAACCACCTTGCGCTCCAGACAAGGAGTGGGGCGTCCGGGCGGAAGACGACGACCTGGCCAATGCGGGACAGCGCCTCCGCATGGCGTCCCGCGCGCGCGAGCGCCAAGGCTTGGATTGCGCGGGTGCCGTAGAACTCCTGGTCCAGCTGATGAACCGGGTCCGACAGCTGCGCCAGGAGTCGTTCTACAAGGGAGTTGGTTTCGGGATTCAAAGGATCCAGCGCGACCGCTCCGGATACTTGCTGAATGGCCAACTCGAGGTCGGAGGCCCGCAACGCCGCGTCAGCGGCTTCCCGGTAGTCTTCTGCAGTCGCCACGGCCCGATTGCTAGCTCTGGCGCCGACGGGCGTCTAGCAGGGGGTTGAAGAACACCCGGCCAATGAACAACCACCGCGGCTGCGCAGACTCGCAACCAGATCCGGCTCTCTCGCTGTGCCTTCGACGCGCCTCCCTCCTCACCTTCGTGGGGTTTGCCAGATCAAGGCTGCTCAATCCGCGCGGATCAGCAAGTAGGCCAGGCGCGGCGACAAACGCGGACGGGCGCGACCATGAAGGTTCGCGCCCGTCCGAGGTCATGGCCAGAGCCTCACTCTGCAGCGAGCGGCGCCTGCTCCTGAGCGTTCGCCGCGCCGCTGAAGCGCAGCTTCACCTTGCCGACCAGCGACTCGGCTGCTCCCGGCGCTCGCTCCTTGGCGATCTCCAGGAGCTCTGCGCTCGCTTGCAGACCTAGTCCAGCCGCGGCCTTGGCGCGGACCGGACCGTGCTCCAGCAAGCCCTTGGCGCTCGAGCCAAGCCAGCTCGCGGCGCCCTTGGCCGTACGAAGCACGCGCTGGGTGCGCGTGGTCGTCATGCGATCGATGATTTCCTGGGCAGCGTCAGTCGCCGTGCTCCCTGCGCGATGCGGCGAGCGATGCAAGGCGTTCGCGTACTTCGGGTGCTCTGCGAGGTAGGCGCGCAGCTCGTCCTCGGTCAGCCCAGCGTCCTCGAGCGCCTTCGCGAACTCCTCGGCGGCGGCCTGCTTGGCCTTGAACAAGTACATTTGCACGCGGGAATAGAAGTTCACGGCGCCGTCGCCGCTGGTCTCCACCGCGCAGAAGATGGTGCCGGGGAAGCGCTCGCCGATCAGCGACTGCACGCCATCGCTGACGCTGGAGCTCGGCATGCAACCGAAGGGCTTCACGCTGAGCGTCATGTTGGCCTTGTTCTTGACCACGTTGAGGATCAGCTTGCCGACCTCCATGTGGCCTTCGCCGCCGCGCAGATCGTTGTTGTAGAAGGGCATCGCGACGTCGGCGACTTCGTCCATGTCCGGCAGGTGGTAGTCGTAGAAGCCCACCGCGCGCGCGAACGTGTGGAAGATCACCCGTAGCGCGCGATCCGCCACGTAGAGCGCGATGCGTCGGGTGAAGACGCCGTACTCGCCGAGTTCCGCCAGACCGCTCTTCGCGTCGTCGGTGCCGCGCAGGTCCTTGCGATTCTCGGTGTCGAAACGCACCTCCCAGATGTTGTAGAGCAGCCAGGCGGTCAGGAACTGGATGTCGCACTCCGCGCCTTCGGACTCCACGAAGCGCTGCAACGCGTAGTTGCCGTCTCCTTCGGTGGTCATCGCCCAGAACTCACCGATGATCGCGACCTTCGGCTTCAGCCGCAGACGATCCACGGGGATCGCCTGGAACCACTTGCGGCTGCGGCGCAGAGCGAGCAGCACCGAGCGGCCCTCCTTCAGCGCGTCGTAGCACTCCTTCTTCGCGCGCTCGACGACCTCGTCCGTCTCGCCCTTGTTCTCCTCGTAGGGGCGGATGCGATAGGCCATGCCGTTGATCACGTCGCCAGCGAGCAGGCTGCGCACGAGGGTGATGAAGAACTTCGGATTCATCTCGAGCCCGCTCTCTTCACCCGTGGCCTGGCTCAGGCCGCCCTGCTGCTGGAACAACATCACCCGGAAGCCGTCGAAGCCCGCGTCGCGAAGAGCCTTGCGGTACTCCGTGACGTACATGCCGAACCGGCACGGACCACACGCACCCGCGGTGAGGAACACGAACTTTTCGATGATCTCCTGGGGGTCCATGCCCTTCTTGTCGCGTAGCTCGATCAAGAACTTCACGAGGTTCCCCACGGTAAAGTACGTGGGGTTGCACTGAGCGCGGTTCCCGAACTCCTTGCCGACCTGAAGGGCGGCGTTGTCGGGCACGTCCATCGCAATGACGTTGTAACCAAGGCTCTGCAGGCCACCTTCCACCAGGTAGTCGTGAGCCATGGTGAGGCCACCCACGAGCAAGGTGATCTTCGCCTTCTCGCTCTTGGTGAAACCGAGGTCTGCCATGTCCTCGATCCACTGCTTTTCTTCCTTGAGGCCGAGCCGCTCACGCTCCGCGGCCTCGAACTTGGCGAGCTCCGCGTCCATGTCGAAGTCGTCGCCCACCACTGGCAGGCTGCGCTTGGTTCCGAGGTCGATGTGCTGTGTCATGATTTTGAATCCCTCTTGGTCGTTGCAATCGGTTCACTCGGCGGCCGACGCGCCGCGCTCGCTGGGTAACTTGGTGGGGACGATGCTGCCGTCCTGCTGCTTGCGTCCGAGACGGACCATGCCCTTCGGCAGCTCCGCCGGTTGTTCGATGCGGGTCTCGTAGGCGAGGACTCGTTCGCGGATCTCCGCGATCTGAGCGGCGATCTCGCGGTCGCTCTGGCGCACCCCGAGCAGCTGCTTCTGCTTGAGCTCGAGTAGCTCGAGACGCTTCTTGTCGATGGCGTGGTTCAGCGCGTCACGCTTGCGGGAGACGTCTTCCAGCGCTTCCTGGCGCAAGCGCAAGGAATGGGCGTAGGTCTTCACGCGGATCTTGATGCTGCCTCCCGGCTTGTTTGCGTCGAGGTCGTGCAGCGCCGCCGCCGGGGTGCGAGCCGTCTGTACGATCGAGTCGACCATGCCGTAGGTCGGGGCGTCGTGACCGCACTTGAAGCTCGACAGGTCGAGCACACAGACATTCGGGTGATGCGCCGCGAAGCTGGCGGCCCAGACCTTCTGCGCGCTGTTGGCGGAGTAGTTCTCGGGCCACACGTGGTTCAGCTCGAGCGGATCCTTGATCAGACCCGACTCGAGCTCCTGCTTGAAGTAGCGAGAGAGGTACTCCCGGTCCTTGGGGATGCTGCGGATGCTCAAGATCGGATAGCCAAGGACCTGGAATTCCTCGGGGATACCGTGATTGAGGCCCGGGTCAGCGTGATAGGGACGATTCAGCACCAGGATCGCGATGCGATCCTCGGCTTCGACGGTCTCGAGGATCGCGCGCCCCTTGTGCTGCACGTCCAGCTCGAACGCCTCGAGAGCCTTGAACGCTTCACGGCAAGCGTGGTCGTTCTCGTCCTCGGTGATCCCCAGGCGTTCGCTCCAGGTCTCGAACATGCGCCGCGTCAGCAAGAGCGGCTCGGCGAACGAGAGCGCCGGGCTCATGTACTCGATGTCGCGCACCGCGAAGAAGTCGAGCTCCTTGGTGAACGCGGCCTTCATCACGTCCGGCGTGCCGGCAACGATGGGACAGCTGGTGTTGTCCATGGTGTCCTTCACGAAGGACGGGACGTGGGTGAGAATCGGGAAGAAGATGTAGTTCAGTGGCCGCTTCCGTGCGGGTTCATGCTTGTGGAACAGCAGGTTGTGGATGTGCGCCTGAGCCACCTTCGAGGGGAAGCACGGATCGATGCTGCCGTACTTCCCGCCTTCGACCCACATGTCCTCGTCGGTGTGCTCACTGAAGACGACGTTCGTCTTGGGGATCCCGAGCGCCTCGAAGTAGGCGCGGAAGAAGGGCGCCGTCGAGTACATGTTGAGCACACGAGGCATGCCGATGCGAATGCTCTTGCGTTTCCTTGCGGCTTCATCCGAGGACCGCTGGAAGGGGCGAGTCACCGTACGGCGCTTGATGCGGAAGAGCCCCTGGGTGACCTCGACGTCTTCCACTGGGCTGCCCGCTTCGGGCATGGGCTCTGGCTTGTGGAAGGACGCAAAGGCTCGCTTCGACTCGTAGTCCACCAGGTTCGGGAACTGCTTCGCCGTCTTCTTGCGCTCGGCGACTAGCTCGAGCATCGCCTCCTTGCTCTCCACGGTGCCCTTCTCACAGGAGAAGCCGGCGATGTAGCGGCTGGTGGAGCCGTCGGGGCGCTTGGTGTCGATGAAGGTCCGCTTGCACTCGTTGGGACAGAAGTGACAGACGGTGCTCTCGTCCGTGGTCGTCGTGTAGTCGAGGTCGAGCGTCGCCTGGATGCCGATGTAGCGCGACTTGCCCGTTCGCTTGTAGCGCCGCAGGGTCTCCATCGCAGCCCCGATGGCGCCGGCTTCTCCGGTGTGCGGGTGGACGTAGACTTCCGCGCCGGGTACGCGCTCCTTGATGTAGTCGACCTGCGCCTTGACCGCCGCGAGGTTGTACTGAGTGCCTCCCTGCAGCACGAACTTTCTCCCCAGGGAAGCGAGCCGAGGGATCTGTACGACGTACTGCCAGACGTTCTTCGGCAGAACCTGAGCGAGGCCGGCCAGCAGCTCTT
>JAGQIY010001198.1 GCA_020430865.1 Myxococcales bacterium | reverse complement strand
CGATCATCCAGCTCCTGGAGGAGTTACCGAGCGAAGCCCGCTGGGGTGAATGGCTGGAGGCCATCCGCGAGCTCGCCGCCCACGCGCTGGAGCAGCCAGCCCGGGTCTTGCAGCTGCTAGCCGAGTTGGAGCCCATGGGATCGGTGGGACCTGTGACCATCCACGAAGTCCAGCTGGTGCTGGCGGAGCGCCTCGGGCAGCTCGCCGGCCGGCCGGGAGGCGCACCCTCCGGCAAGGTGCTGATCGCCAGCGTGGACGACGCGCGAGGGCTGGCCTTCGACGTGGTCTTCGTTCCCGGGCTCGCCGAGAAGCTGTTTCCCCACAAGGTAGCCGAGGACCCGCTGTTGCTCGACTCCGCGCGGCAAGACTTCGAGGCCCTCGGCAAGAACGAGCAACGCGTCGGTCTGGAACGCGCGATGCTGCACCTCGCGGTGGGGGCCGCGACCTCCGCGGTCGTGTTCAGCTATCCCCGGGTCGACATGGAGCGCGCCCGCCCGCGGGTGCCATCGTTCTACGCCCTGGAGGTAGTGCGGGCGGCGAGCGGTCACCTGCCCAGCTTCGAAGAGCTGGCTCAGCGTGCTCGGGAAGGCGCTCACGGGCGCATGGGCTGGCCAGCCCCCGAACATCCGGAGCAGGCGATCGACGACGCGGAGTACGACCTCGCGCTGCTCGAGAGCTGTCTCGGTTCAGCGGACGCCAGGACACGCCAGGGGGCCGCCGGCTACCTGGTGAGCGCGAACCCTCACCTCGGACGCGCCCTGCGTTTCCGCGCGAGACGCTGGAACCTCAAGGGCTGGCGGAGCGCCGACGGCCTGGTCGAGCCCAGCCCGGCTGCTCGTGACGCGCTGGCGTTGCACCGCCTGGAGGCGCGGCCGTATTCCGCCACGGCCCTCGAGCACTTCTCCGCTTGCCCCTATCGCTTCTACCTGTCCGCGGTGCTCAGGCTCTCCCCACGCGAGGTCGCGACCCGAGCGGAGCGCCTGGACGCGCTCACGCGCGGCCGCATGATCCACGAAGTCCAGCAGGCCGTTGCCGAGGCGCTGAAGGCGGCGAACCAGCTTCCGCTGAGCGAAGCCCAGCTCGAGGCCGCGAGCGAGCTGATGGAGGCCGAGCTGACCCGCGCCGAGCAGCGCTACCGCGAACGGCTGGCGCCAGCCATCGAGCGGGTGTGGAGCGACGGGATCGAAGAGATCGCAGGGGATCTTCGGGGCTGGCTCGAGCAGCTGGTGGACGAGCCGGCCTGGGAGCCCGTCCACTTCGAGCTGGCGTTCGGCATTCGGCGCGCCGAGCGCGACCGTGGGAGCCGTCTCGAACCGGTCAAGCTGGCCTGCGGCATCACCTTGAGAGGCGCCATCGACAGCGTCGAACGCAGCAGGGGCGGGGGTGAGGAAACGCTGCGCGCCACGGACTACAAGACGGGGGCGCCCCTCGAGGTGCGTCGCGCGGCGCTGCCCGAGAACCGTGGCCAGTTCGTGATCCGCGGGGGTCGCACCTTGCAGCCGCTGCTGTACGCCGAAGCGCTCGAGCGCTTGTTCCCCGGAGCGAGCGTGTGCGGAGGTCGGCTCTCCTACTCCACACGGCGGGGTGAGTATCGCACGTTCTTCGTGCCCCTCGATGACTACACGCGGCAGTCCGCGCGTCTGTTCAGCGACACGCTCAAGAGCTTCCTGGACGGCGCATTTCTCCCTGCGGCACCGGAGCCGCGCGGCTGCGAGTACTGCGACTTCAAGAGCGTCTGCGGGCCCTACGAGGAGCAGCGCACTCAGCGCAAGACCGAACCCCACCCGCTGATCCAGCGCCTGCGCCGCCTACGGGAGGAGCCATGAGCCCGCTGGCAGATGCGGAGGCCCGAAGGCGTATCCGAGAGGATCTCAACACCGGCTTCGTGGTCGAAGCCGCGGCCGGCACCGGCAAGACCACTCAGCTCGTCGAGCGTATCACCACGCTCGTGGAGTCGGGAACGACTCAGCTTTCACGAATCGTCGCGCTGACCTTCACGGAGAAGGCTGCTGGTGAGATGAAGCTTCGTCTCAGAGCAGAGCTCGAGCGGCGCCGCCAGCAGACGAAGAAGAGCTCCGCCGAGCGCAGCAACCTGAACCGCGCGCTGGAGGAGCTCGAGACCGCACACATCGCGACGATCCATGCATTCTGCGCGGATCTGCTGCGCGAGCGACCGATCGAAGCCAGTGTCGACCCCGACTTCCAGGTGATCGACGCCGAGGCCAGCCAGGAGCACCTCGAACAGGTGTTTTCGCTATGGTTCGAGCAGAACCTGGAAGCGCCCCCGGACGGCTTGCGGCGCATGCTGCGCCGCAAGCCGCTGCGCCATGGTGAGAGCCCGCGAGAGCTGATCCTCTGGGCAGCGGCGACGCTGGTGGACCATCGGGACTTT
>JAGQIY010001197.1 GCA_020430865.1 Myxococcales bacterium | reverse complement strand
GCCGCGAGCCGCTGCTGTTGCTCGAGGGCTCGATCCGCCAGGCGGAGGACGGACTCGATTGCCGCCGAGAAGCTGACCGACGACTCGAGCAGCGCTTCGACCATCCAATCGCGCAGGGTCTCCCACAGAGAGTCCTCGCCGCCCTTCACGCCGTCGGACCACTGGCGGGCCATGCCGTCCTCGTCGGGGAGGGCGAGGTCTTGGTAGGCGACGCTGCCAGTCACGTCGCGCGTGACGGTGCGGGTCTTCTTGTCCTTGAAGCAAGTACCGGTCGTGTAGTGCTCGACCTCTTGCCGCTTGCCCACCACCTCCAGCTGCTCGTGCCGCCGTTGGTCGACCGCGGTCGGCAACGCGAAGAACTGTTCGGGGAGGTCGAGCAGCTCGCTTCGGCTCCTCGCTCTGCGCGCCGACTCGATCGCTTGATCCAGCGACAGGTCAGGGAGCTCCGTCAGGCACGCGGTCGTGATGGCATCGGCCTGCTGCTCCAGAAGCCCCGTGAGGGCACCTCGAATCGACCCCGCTTGGCCCTGCAGCGTGAACTCGGCGCGAGCGGCAAGGCACTCACGCATGCTCTGGTAGAGCCTACGGGCGTCTCGCTCGGTCTCGCGGAGTCGCTCGACGCCTGCGCCGTCGTCCTCGCGAACGCGAAGTCCGAGCGTCCCCTTGCCACGCGACAGCGTCGGGATTCGTCGGCTGAAAAGGTCGTAAGCGCGCGTGAGATCCTTCGCCGGTGCAGGGTCGAGGACCCGACACATCTCCTCCTCAAGGTCGTAGACCCCGCGGCTCGCCTTGAGCGCGTCACGCACCGGGGCGATGAGCGACTTCGTGAGGTCGCCGGTGACTTCGTTGATAGCGCCAAGGAGGCTCTCGAAGCCGGGTCCGAGATCCTTCGTCAGCCGATGACGGACGGCCTGGTCACCGGTCTTCAGGCCTTCCGCGGCGGCGGTCAGCCGATTGCGAAATCGCTCCCGCGTCGCGCTCACCTCCTCGTGCAGTCGGATCTGCAACTGCTCCAGTCGCTCGCGCTCGCGCTCCAGCTGCTCCTGTGAGTCGATCCTCCGGATCTTTGAGACGGCCCGCAGCGCGTCCGTGATGCTGCGGTGTGTGTCGAGGACTTCGATGAGCGCCGGGAGGATGACCAACTCGGCGAAGGACTCCTCGATGCGTGTGCGAAGGCGCTGCCACAGCTCCTTGCCGCCGCTCCACTCCCGCGAGCGCTCCAGCAAGGTGCGGAGGTCGTCATCGGCGGGGACGCGGCCCTCCTCGACCGGATCCTCGATCTCACGAAGCCACGACCTCAGCTCTGGATGTTCGCGACCCCGCCTCTTGAGCGTCGAGGCGGACTCCTCGAACAACGCGCGAAGGTGCTCGAGTCGCTGCTCAGGCGTGGTGTCGGGGTGCGTCGCGTCAGCGGCACCCCACGCGCATTGCGCTCGGTAGAGCAGGCGCGACTCGAACGGGAGGACGTCGGGCTCGCTCTGCAGCCCCAGGACGTCCTTGATCTCCCGTCGCAAGGCGGCCACACGCGTCTCAACGGGCTCGTCGTCCATGCCACGCTGATCGACCCGGTTCAGCACGAAGATCATCGAGTCGGGGCGTCCCTGCAGGTACTTCACCACGCGGGTCAGCTCTTCGAGAAGCTTCTTCCGGTGCTCTTCGTCCGTGTGCAGGTAATCGAGCGCCACGAGGCTGAAGGCCTTGTGGACGCGGGTCTGAATGACGGCGAGGTTGGCCCGGTCCTGGACCGACTTCAGTCCGGGCAGGTCGATGAACTCCACGCCGAGATCCGACGGGAGCCCCAGCAGGCTGGAATCGATCGACGGGAGCAGCGGGCCTTCCGAGAGCACCTGCGGAGCGAGGCATGCGCGGGACTTCCGGGCCTCGTGGTACGGGCGCATGACGCCGTCGCGGATTCGGCCGTAGGCGTCCGCGTCGGAGAGCCCGGTCCACGTGCCTGCTTCCCATGGAGCACCATCGGCCGCCTCCACCGTCAACCGCCGCTCGCTGCCGCTGCGGAGGGTGAGGACTCCACCGCTCATTTCCCCAGCCTCGATCGGCGCGATGCGCCGCCCTACGAGCGCGTTGACGATGGTCGACTTCCCGGAGGAGGTCGTGCCGATCGTCGCGATGCTCAGCGTGGGCTCGGCGAGACGTGCCTGAGCCTCGTCATACGCGCGCCTGAACGTATCGAGGTAGGTCCGAAGCTCAGGCTCTTCGAAGACCTCGGCGTGCGACATGGCCAGGTCGCTGGTCAACCGGCCGAGTTCCTCGAGGCGTACGCGGGCGGCCTCCAGCTTCGTCGCAACGCTACTGCTCATGG
>JAGQIY010001196.1 GCA_020430865.1 Myxococcales bacterium | reverse complement strand
CCCCACGATCCACGGCGAGCGGAGGCTGCTCACCGTCTCCCGCCGCGCGCGCGCTCGAGCCTGCCACGGGCGCTGCGCCGTCGGTCGGGGCCTCCGCCCGCATGCTCGGCGCGCTAACTGGGCCCTCGCGTCCCGCGGGCAGGTTCGGTTCCCTGACCGCCGCGCTGCTCTCGGGAGGGCGCTCCCAGGATGGAGCCAGGGGGGAGACCTTGGCCGGGTCGTCAACGACCGTCTGACTGGACTCCGACTGTCGCGGGATCATTTTCCCCGCGGCAACATTGAAACCCAGCGAGTCGTGCTTCGCCGGTGCGGGGACCATGCCCGGAGTCTCTTCCCGGGCGAAGACCGGCATCCCTGGCCGCCCTGGGCGCGGGGGCTCGGCATCGACGGCCGTGGGCCTGCCCTCCGAGACACCCGTTGGCGGGACGAAGCCTCCTGCCTCGAACGCCACGGTGCCAGCGTCCTGCTGCTCCACCCCGGGCGCGTACGCCGCCTTGGGCTTCGGAGCGAGCCAGCTGGGCGGCGGAAGCTCGACCGGAGGAGGCACGCTGGCGGCGCCAGGAACCGTGGTCGCACCGGGCACGCTATTTCCCGGAGGCACCGGCGCCGAAGGCGGAACCGGGGGACCTGGAGGCACCGGCGGCCGCAGCGGGAGCTTGCCGGGGATGTGCGGGGGCTGGAAGCCTGGGTCCTGCGACTGCCAGGGCGGCTGAACGCCGGACGGCAAAGCCTTGCCGGGGGGCGGGGTGAAGCCGCCACCTGCCGGTGCTGCGCTGGGTGCCGCTGCTGCGCTGGGTGCCGCTGCTGCGCTGGGTGCCGCTGCTGCGCTGGGTGCCGGTGCTGCGCTGGGTGCCGGTGCTGCGCTTGAAGGCAGCGCCTTGGGCTCGCCCGACACGGGCGCGGGGGCCTGTACGGGGACGACATCGACCTGTGAGGCGGAGCGCGGCGCGCCCAGCGCGCGTGGAGGCGCCGCGACCGGCACCTCGGTCTCCAGGATCTCCAGCGCACGAGCCCACCAAGCGCGCAGATCTCTTGGCCGCTCGGATATCCGCACGGATACGGCAGGTAGGAAGTGCTGCTCGAGCGCGTCGGGCACGGCGGCCCCCAGCGCCCGCGGAGTCGCCGGGGTCTCGCCGCTGGCGCGGCGCCCGGCGAGGAGCTCGGCGAGGATCACCGCCAGCGCAAAGACATCACCCCACTCCGCAGAGACTGGTGGGTTCTGACCCCGCAGCTCGGGCGGTCTCACGTCCAGCGGCACCAGATCCCTGACGAGCCTCGGCCCGCCCAACTCCCGAGCCAGCGCCTCCAGTCCCGCTCCCGCCAGCGCGAAGCGCCCAGGCTCCCGCAGCAGGAACTCGCTCCTGAGCGCGCCGTGGAGCAGGCCCTGGTCGTGCAGCGTGGCGAGGGATTCGACCACCGGTGAGAACAGGCGGCGCAGCTCCACTGGCTGAAGCGGGGTGAAGCTCTCGCCCAGGGGCTCACCCGTCATGGGGTAGCAAGCGATCCCCCGGTCACCGGCCTCGCCGAGGCCGCTGGGAGCCAACAGGCTCGGAGAGCCGAGCGTGGAGAGCCGGGCGCGCCGGAGCCAGTCGTCGGCTCGCGCGGACAGACGCACACCGGCGAGTGCCTGCGGCAGCTCCACGAGCAACACGTTCTCCGCTTCGCGGCTCCCGATCCCCAGCGGCGCGCCCGCCCCACTCACCAAGCGAGTGACCGTGAAGCCCAGGATGCGTTGACCGATCGCGAGCACCATCTTCGCCTTATAGCGCGGACCCAGAGCGTGCCGCCCCAAAGCCTCGAGCTGGCCCACGCAGCCCCTCAGCACCGATCACGGCGTTCCTCCCCCCCCGAGGAGTCGCCCCCGACGCTCGGCGTGTCAGAATGTCAGGGACTCCCGGCGACGAGCGTCTCCAGCGCCGAACTGACGCAAGGGCGACTCGCTTGGCCGGACTCCTGACCAACGAACGCTCCAGGATCCCACGCAGCGGGTCGAGAACCCGCCCGAAACACCCCTCGACACTCACTCCCAGCTACGACGCACAGCGCGCGATCCAGGTTTGCGCCGTGGCACGCTCTGTGCTCAAAAGGCCCAGCGATGCAGCTCTTCGATACCAAGTCACCGCGGCTCGTGCTGCCCAGCCCGGTTCCAGCCGGACTGCTGGCCTTGGCTGCGGTGCTGCTGCTGCCGAGCATCGGCCTGGCGCAGACGCTGACCGTGAACACCGCCCAGTTCAAGCGCACGCCCACCGCAGAGCGCGGGTCAGCGAAGCTGAATCTCACGATCTCCGGGGCCGACTGCAGAGCAGGCGGCAAGTTCAGCTTGCCCGTCAGCAACGCGACGACTGGGTTGACCCTGGCCGTCCGCGCCGGGACCTGCGACTCGTCGAACTACAACGTCGCAGAGCAGTGCCAGGTCGTGCAGACGCAGTCGGTGAAGGAGAGCAACTTCACGCTCGAGATCCCGTTCAACAAGATCATCGTCGCCGCGCGCAAGCGGTCAGCCATCTGCGCACTGACCAGCACGACCGACGGCTGCACCGAGGAAACGGCCTGTACGGACCTGGAGGATGGCCTCACCACCGACGTCACGCTGACCATTTCCCTCGACAAGAGCAGCGTGCCCGCCGTCACCCAGACCTGGGATGTCTCTTGGGATCTCGCCGGTCCAGCCGGCCCGAGCAACGTCGAGCTCGGGTTGGGTGAGGAACAACTCAAGGTTTCGTGGGACGCGCTGAGCGACCCAGACGTCGCAGGCTACCGCTTCTTCTGTGAGCCCCCGAGAGCCGCTTCCCAGACGCAATCCTTCGAACCGATGGGTCCTGCCACGGGCGGAACCGCAGGGCTCTCGGGGGGAGGCGCTGGAGGAACCAGCGGCGCAGCAGCGGGCACTGGTGGGCTTGGAGGCGCCGCCGCTGGAGCGGGCGGCACGAGCGCTGGCAGCAGCGGCGCAGCAGGCTCTG
>JAGQIY010000127.1 GCA_020430865.1 Myxococcales bacterium | reverse complement strand
AGGCGCTTTGCTGCCTCGATATCGCTTCCGTGAAGAAACAGACGCAGAGCTTCCAGCCAGGCGAAGGGCTCGCTCTCCCCCGCCAACACACGCGCTGCACTCGCCTGGAGCCTCGCGACCTCGCTCGTCTCGAGCCCGGCCCGCATCAGGCTGCGCTGGGCGTCATGGATGCGCACGCCTGCCGGAGTCCGTTCGAGCAGGCCCCGGCGCACGAGTGTGTCGAGGTCGATGGGCTCGTGGAGGCGCTGGACGACCGCAGCGCCGAGGGGCAGCTCGATCATGGACAGCAGCTGTAGCAAGGGGCGCGCGCTCCGGGGCACGTCCGCCAGCGGATCATCACCGCTCTCGAGGTCCGAGCCAGAGAGCAGACGCAGCAGCCGCCAGGGTGAGCCTCCGGCGCGATGGATCAGCTCTGATTCTGGTTCGCGATCGGGGAACCAGGCGCTGGCCATTCGCTCGAGATCTGGCTCGTCGAATCCGCTCAGCGCCAAGGACTGACCCAGCGCGACATCGAGCTCCAGTCGCTCGCGTCCGATGGCGATCCAGCGACTGGTCGTCGCGTGCTGCGCGAGCGCGGCCAGCAGGTCCAGGAGATCGCCCTGGGGCAGGTGCTGCACGTCGTCCAGCACGATCCAGCAGCCCCCGGTCGTCGCCCGCTCGTGCTCGACCTCGAGTTCTGCGAGGTCGAGGGTCGTGGCGACCAAGGACTCCCGGTTCGCCAGCAGGGGCTTGAGGTCGATGTTCAGCTGGTGCACCCCGACCAGCGCGCTCACCAGTGTGCTCAGGCTCTGTTCCAGAGTGGCCTCTGGCGCCAGCCGCAGCACCAGCGTTCTTGGAACGCTCCGGGGGAATCGCGTGTGCAGTGTGCGCTGCACCAGCGCGGTCTTGCCGATCCCGCTGGGACCCCAGACCATGACCAGCGGCCCGCGCTCGAGCGCCCGCGCCAATCCGTCGACCTCGGCCCCGCGCCCGACCCACACCGGTGGCGGGTTGGGTAGACGCAGGGACAGAGGCAGGGAACGGCGCAGGGACTCCAGCTTGGACATGGGGAAGTTCACGGGGGCCAGCGCGTCCGTAGTCTTACGTTGGCGCCACGGCGATTCTTCACGGAAAACAGTACTTACCGCTACCCACCTGGGTGCAGTCCCAGAACGTGGGGCAGTCGGCGAAGCTGGTGCACGCCTGGGTGCAGATCCCATCGTCCAGGGTACTGCCGCTCTTGTTCAAGCAGTCGTAAGCACCCGGACAGTCTTCGAGGATCACCGAGCACTTCTGACCCCACGCGTCGCTGCCCGTGCCACCGCTCCCGCCGTTGTCGCTTCCGCCGCTTCCGCCGTCGCCGCCGCTGCCGCCGTTGGCGCCTCCCGAGCAGGGCGCCTCGCAGCTGGGCGAGTCACAGCCTTCGTTGACCAGGCAGGCGCGACAGGCGTCGGGGAGATCTCCGCAGACCGACGAGCATTGACCGGAGTCGACGCCGCACTGGGCGAGGGCATCGCACACCTGCGTACAGCCCGGGGCGTTGCCAGTGCCCCCGTTGCCGCTGCCTCCGTTGCCGCTGCCTCCGTTGGTGTTCCCGGTGCCTCCGTTGCCGCTGCCGCCGGAGTTACCCCCGCCTCCTCCGCCATCGCTGCCTCCGCAGGCCACCATCACGCCCAGCGCCAGCGCGCCAACTGTCCAGCGCCAGACACCCCGTTGCTGGAATCCAAGTCCTGAACTCATGTGAATGCTCCTTTCGGCGAAGCCAAGCTCCGTTGCATCGGCGTACGCAGGAGCCGCACTGAGCGCGCCCTGAGGTCCACCAAGCTCGACTGAGCCGAGCTGAGCGCGCAGCCGCCACCCTCGCGGAACGTGGTCGAGCGACCAGCCATCCAAGCCCCTTGGTTTTTGGGGGGAGAGGAGCGCTCCACAGCGAGGCGGGATCAGTCGTCGACTGGAATGTCCACGCCTGCGACGTACGGATGCAGCAGCGCGTCAGGGACGAAGCCCTTCACCCGATTCGACTCGAGCTCGAGCGTACCCAGCAGTCTTCCGCGCCTGGCCCGGGTGCCGAACACCCCGGCGTCCTCGGCCAGACGCAGCTCCAGACTAGATTTCTTTGGGGAAATATAGACCCCGTAGCCTTCGAGCAAGCCGTGACCGGAGATCACCAGCTCGAGCCTGCTGGGAGGGCAGCCTGGCGTCGACTTGGGGTCCAGCTGATAGAACCGGCACTCGGGGTAGTCTGGATGGGACGGCTTCGACTTGCAGCTGGTGAACTTCAGCGGCTCGCGCAGCGCTGAAGGCAGCGGCGCGGCGCAGCCTGGCCTGGCCGCGGACGTCGAGGGTGCGCTCCGGAGCTCGGGAGCGCTGGACCCGGCGCTGGCATCCCGGTCACGCGCTTCACAACCGAGCGCAGCGCAAGCGAGCAACAGCCACTTCACTCCCCCAGTCTAGCGGCTTCACCCTGTCCCACGCACCACGGCCGCGCTTCTTGCTCTCGACGGGGGGCGAGCCACAGGAACCGAGTAGGCGAGCTTGGCATGCAGGGAGTCTTCGTGGGGCGGAGCGTACTACGCTCTCGTGGGGGATCCATGGGCGAGACTCAGCTACTCGTGGAGCGGTTTCTCGTGCGCCACTTCGTGGACCACGCGTCGGGCTACTTGACGACGCTTGCGGCCGGATTTGCGACGCTGTCCTTCGCGGGACGGCGCGCCGAGTGGATCTTCGCGATTGGCTGGTGCATCAAGACCTGGTTCGGGTTAGCGCGAAGCCGAGGGTGCGCCGGTGTGGTTGGAAGCTGCTCGAGCAATCAGCCGATACGCTGAAGATCTCGCTCGACGACGCTGAGGTCGTGGTCATCCGCTTCGACTCCGACGATGCGCTTCAGCTGACGACTCCAGAAGGCAAGGGCGCGCAGCGCTTCATTCGCAGTGGCCGCTCGATTCGAGGCAACTGACGCAGCTCAGCTCTTCTTGCTGACTTCGTTCGGGTCGACGCCGTGTCGGCGCATCATGCGGTAGAGGGTGCTGCGGGCAACGCCGAGGCGCTTGGCGGCGAGGGAGACGTTGCCGGCGACTTCCTGCAGGGCCCGCCGTACGGCCCAGCCTTGAGCCTCTTGAAGCTGATTCTCCGCGGAAACGCTGGGAGGAGTCGCTTCCTGGTTCTCTACCAGATCGGGGGGGAGGTGCGCTATCTCGACTCGAGTCGAGCCGTGGGCCAGCACCAGAGCGACGTCGAGGGTGCTCTTCAGCTCTCGCACGTTGCCTGGCCACGGGTGGCGCTCGATGAAGCCTTCGACCTCCTCGGAGAGCTGCGGCGTTGGCACTATTTCTTGCTTGATCGCCAGCTGGGTCAGGAGATGTCGCGCGAGGCTCACCCTGTCGTTGCGCGAACGCAGCGGCGGCAACGTGACCGTGGCGCCCTTGAGTCGGTAGTAGAGATCTTTGCGGAAACTACCTGAGTCGACCAGAGCAGGCAGATCGCGACAGGTGGCGCAGAGCACGCGGACGTCGGCTTGCTCCGGCTTCGGGTCGCCCACGCGATGGTAGGTGCCCGACTCCAGGAAGCGCAGCAGCGCGGCCTGCATCGCCAGCGGCATCTCCCCGACCTCGTCCAGGAAGAGCGTGCCGCCCCGCGCGGCGTGGAGCACGCCGTGGCGACCCCCTTTCTCGGCGCCGGTGAAGGCGCCGGCCGCGTAGCCGAAGAGCTCGCTCTCGAGCAGCGAAGGCGTGATCGAGCCGCAGTTCACCGCCACGAAGGGGCCGTCCCGGCGGTTGCTGGCCTGGTGGATGGCGCTTGCGAGCAGCTCCTTGCCAGAGCCGGTTTCCGCGAGGAGCATGACCGGGATGTCGCTCGGCGCGATGCGTGCCGCCCAGTCGAGAGCCGCGCGGGTCGGGGCGTCCTCCGCGAAGATCTCCGAGAAGGCTTCGCGCTTCGGTGTCGGGGTCAGCCTGGGTGGCGGGGGCGCGCTCGCGGCACGCGTCACCGGGTCCATGAAGACCAACAGCGCGATCACCCGCCCACTGCTCTCGATGGGCTCGGCGTGGATGCGGTGAGCTCGACGGCTGACCGGTGAATACACCTCGAGGCTGTCCGCGGTCAGGGCGAGCCGCGACAGCTCCTCGAAGTCCAGGCCCAGCAGAGCGCCCACGTCTCGAGAGACGTCGCTCCCGGCGAAGAGCTGCCGCGCAGGGGCGTTCAGACGCGAAACGCGACCGGGAGGTTCAACCAGCGCGACGGGGCAGTTCATGCGCTCCAGGCTGCGCCCCAGAGCGCGCGTCACCGCCGCGCCCGCCAGGGAGTACGCCCTGAGACGCAACAGCTCGCTGAGCGCCGACGCGGCCGCCATCACCGCAGAGGCGATGCTGTCGTCCGCGCGAGTCACCATCGACGTCGCGTCCAGCACGGCGACGGCGGAGCCGTCGGCGTCGAGCACGGGCGCCGCGTAGCACACCAGGCCGTGGTAAGCGCGCGCGAAGTGTGCCGTGCCGTGCACCACGACGGGTCTCCCCGCGGCAATGGCTGTGCCTATTGCGTTGGTACCGCGCACGGCTTCACTCCAGCTTGCGCCTTCCATCAGCAGCACCCGGCGGGCTTCGGTCGCGAAGGCTCCGCCTCCCGCCGCGCTGACGATCACGCCGTCCATGTCGGACACCAGCAGCATGTAGTCCTGGCTGCTGACGTTCGCCGCGGTGCGCTGCAGCACCTCGAAGCCGTCGTGGAGCACGGGCTGGATGCGCTCGGCTCGCTCCTGCAGCTCGCTTCCGCGAGTCAGCGCGTCCTCGGGCTTGGGGCCGTCGATGGGCGCGCCCAGGGAGCGAGAGCGTTCCCAGTGACCGACCACCGGGAGGTGAGCGCCGAACGCAATCCCGCGCGGGTGCCTGGCCTGGAAGTCCAGCCAAGTTCCCTCCGTCGCGTGATCGAGCAGCAGCGGATCGAGCACTTTCAAGAAGCCTATGCTCCCCCCCGCACCCGAACAAGCGCGGGTCGTTTCTGATTCGTTTCGCGACACCTGACCTGTTGCGGCTCGCTCCACCCAGAACGGCATGAACGGCGAAGTCTCAAGCTTTTCCGCAGTGTTTCGCGTTGGCTCGCGCCGTGCAGTGGCGTGCCCTCGCAGGCGACAGCCGGAGGAGGAAATCATGCGCTACGAACGACCCAATTCAGCAGGCTCGAAGGTCAACTACCAGTCCCGCTACGCGAACTTCATCGGGGGGGAGTGGGTGAAGCCCAAGAAGGAGCAGTACTTCGAGAACATCTCTCCGGTTACCGGGAAGCCGTTCTGTGAGATCCCGCGCTCCACCGCCGAGGACATCGAGCTGGCCCTCGACGCGGCGCACTCCGCCAAGGTGAAGTGGGGCAAGACCCCGGTCGCCGAGCGCGCTCAGATCCTGAATCGCGTCGCGGACGTGATGCAGGAGAACCTGGAGATGCTCGCCGTCTCCGAGACCTGGGACAACGGCAAACCCGTACGGGAAACCCTGGCGGCGGATCTGCCCCTGGCCATCGATCACTTCCGCTACTTCGCGGGCTGCTTGCGCAGCGAAGAGGGCAGCATGGCCGAGCTCGACGAGCACACCGTGAGCTACCACGTGAAGGAGCCCCTGGGCGTCGTCGGGCAGATCATCCCCTGGAACTTCCCGCTGTTGATGGCGGCGTGGAAGCTCGCGCCCGCGCTCGCCGCTGGCAACGCGGTAGTGCTCAAGCCCGCGGAGCAAACGCCATCGACCATCCTGCTGTTCGCTGAGCTGATCAGCAAGGTGTTGCCCCCCGGGGTCCTGAACATCGTCAACGGCTTTGGCGTGGAAGCGGGCAAACCGCTGGCGCAGAACCGTCGGGTTTCCAAGGTGGCTTTCACCGGGGAAACGACCACGGGGCGGCTCATCATGCAGTACGCCTCCGAGAACCTGATCCCGGTGACGCTCGAGCTCGGTGGCAAGAGCCCGAACATCTTCTTCGGCGACGTCTGGGACCAGGACGACGCGTTCCGACAGAAGGCCCTCGAGGGCTTCGCGATGTTCGCGCTGAATCAGGGCGAGGTCTGCACCTGTCCCTCTCGCGCGCTGGTCGACAAGAAGATCTACGGCGCCTTCATGGATAGCGCCGTGGCGCGTGCGGCGCGAGCTCAGCCGGGCAATCCCCTCGACACCGACACGAAGCTCGGCGCTCAGGCTTCGAACGATCAACTGGAGAAGATCCTGTCCTACATCGACATCGGCAAGAAGGAGGGCGCCAAGGTGCTCACGGGCGGTGAGCGCGTGCGCCTCGACGGCATGGAAGATGGCTACTACGTCGCGCCGACGGTGTTCGAAGGCAACAACTCCATGCGGATTTTCCAGGAGGAGATCTTCGGGCCGGTGGTCAGCGTCACTTCCTTCGATGGCTTCGACGACGCGATCCAGATGGCGAACGACACGCTCTACGGTCTGGGGGCCGGCGTGTGGACGCGCAACGCGCACACTGCGTATCGCGCGGCGCGAGCCATCGAGGCGGGCCGCGTCTGGACCAACTGCTACCACCTGTATCCCGCGCACGCGGCGTTCGGTGGCTACAAGCAGTCAGGCATCGGCCGCGAGACGCACAAGATGATGCTCGAGCATTACCAGCAGACGAAGAACATCCTCGTCAGCTACGACGAGAACCCGATGGGCTTCTTCTAGGGAGATCCGCCGCATGTCAGCGTCTCCTGACAGCGAGCCCGCGCCGACTCCCGAGACGGAGCCGGCGCGGGTCGATGCGACCCCCGCGGCCCTCGAGCTGATCGCGAAGCTGATCGAGCTGCACGGTCCGCTGATGTTTCACCAGTCGGGCGGGTGCTGCGACGGCAGCGCGCCCATGTGCTACCCGCGGGGCGAGCTGCGCCTTGGGGAGCGCGACGTCAAGCTCGGCGAGGTCGGGGAGACTCCGTTCTACATTGGCGGCGATCAGTACGAGCGCTGGAAGCACACGCGCCTCACCCTGGACGTCGTCCCAGGACGCGGCTCTGGTTTCTCACTGGAGGCCCCCGAGGGCGTGCGCTTCATCATTCGCTCCGACGTGTGTCGCGTGTGAGCACGGCTTCGAGGTAGCTGCGCCTCACCCCCGACCGACCCGCCCCCGGGAGCCGGGATGTCGTGGTCAGACTCGTCTCAGGTGGGCAAGCTGCCACGGCGTCCCCGCTTGGATCCGCGGGGATGAGGCTCGGGACGAGTTGGCCCGGTGCCTGCAACGTTTCTGGCATGACCATCTTCGAACGACTACGAGCCGATCACGACGTTCAACGCACCCTGATGAAGCTGCTGGTGAAGACCCACGGGGACTCTCGCGGGCGCCAGGAGCTCTTTCAGCGACTGAAACGCGCCATGGATACCCACGCCGAGGCAGAGGAGCGCGCCTTCTACGCGCCGTTGCTGTCTACCGACATGGGCCGCGAGCACGCCGCGCACTCCGTCAAGGAGCACGAAGAGCTGCGAAGCAAGCTCGAGGAGCTGGAGCAGCACGACATGAGCAGCTCCGGCTGGGTCGCCAAGGCGAAGGTGCTGTGCGAGCTGAACGAGCATCACATGGACGAAGAGGAGCATCAGATCTTCCAGGTCGCGGGCAGAGCGCTCAGCGACGCCGAGAAGCAGCGCATGCTCAAGGAGTTCGAGGCCTACTACGAGCAGGCGCAAGCCGCCGAGTAGTGCTGCTTGCCAGGGCCCCGGTGCCATGACACCGATCCCTGGGTGACTCCCCTCGCACTCGCCCTCTGGGAACTCCCCCAAAACCTGCTCGGCGCCGGGTTACTCGGCGTGCACCGCGTGCTCCGCGGCGCGAAGAGCGAAGCCCGCGAGCGCCAGCGCCTGTTCATAGAGTCCGAGTGGGTCGCTGTTTCCCTGGGGTACTTCGTGTTCTGGACGGAGCCCAAGCCCTCGCGGCACTTCTTCCTGGACGCAGCCACCAGGGACCACGAGTTCGGTCACACGCTGCAGTCGCGCTTGCTGGGGCCGCTCTACCTGCCGCTGGTCGGCTTGCCCTCGGTTTCGCGTGTCGCCTATGCCATTGCCTACCGCGAGCTGACAGGCAGGCGCTGGCGCCACTACTTCGACGGCTGGCCGGAGAAGCAGGCGGATCGCTATGGCAGCGTGGACCGCGCGGCGGCTCGCCGGAGTTGGCCCGTGGACTGACCCACGGCTCACCTCACGAACCCCTCCGCGGCCTCGCCCCGCGTCAGCCGCACGGGCGGCGATCGAGCAGACCACGCACGCGCTCCGCCAGGACGCCTGGCGTGAAGGGCTTGCGCAAGAACGGGAAGCGCTCGGCGTCCGCGTACTCCGGGACCGCTTCGGCAAAGCCGCTCACCAACAGCACCGGGAGCTGGGGGAAGCGCTTGCGCAGCTCGCTCGCGAGCACGTGCCCCGACATGCCTGGCAGCCGCACGTCGCTCACCAGCAGAGCGACAGTCTCCAGATCCGGCAGCTCGAGCGCCAGCTCCGCGGACTCGGCGCTGCTCACGCGATAGCCCAGCGCGCACAGCGCTCGCACCGTCGTGCGACGCACCAGTGGATCGTCCTCCACCACCAGCAGATGCTCCAACCCACCGATGCTCTTTCGCATCGACGCTGGCGGTGCAAGCGGGGTCGTCGAGGTGCTGATGGGCAGCCAGATGTCGAATCGCGTGCCCTCTCCAGGAGTTGTATCCACGAGGATACTCCCGTCGAGCTGGGTCACGATGCCATGCACCGTCGCCAGGCCGAGGCCGGTCCCGCGCCCCTCGCGTTTGGTGGTGTAGAACGGCTCGAAGATGTGCTGGACCACGTCCGCGCTCATGCCGTGGCCGGTGTCCGAGATCTGTATCAGCACCGACTCGACACCTGCCGTTGCGACCACCCGCGGCGGCACACTGCGCCTGGTCGAGATGCGCAGGATGCCTCCGTCGGGCATGGCGTCCCGCGCGTTGACGGCGAGGTTCAGCAGCACCAGCTGGAACTGACCCGGGTCCCCGTTGACCAGCGCCTCCTCGGCGTCGAGATCCGTGGTCAGGCGCACCCTCTCCCCCAGAGCCCGTTGCAGCAGGGTACGTGCGGCGCCGATCTGTTGATCGATCTCGAAGGTCTGGGAGACCCCGACCTGCTTGCGGCCGAAAGCCAGCAAGGAGCGCGTGAGTTCTGCCGCGCGGCTGAACGCGGACTCCAGGTCGGCCTTGGCTTCCGCCGCGTGGGCATCCTGTGTGGCATCCCAGTGGTCCGAGGCACCCCACATCACGGTGAGCAGGTTGTTGAAGTCGTGGGCCACGGAGCCCGCGAGGCGCGCCAGCGCCTCCATCTTCTGGGAGTGGACGAGCTGCGCCTCGAGCAGCTTCAGGTCGGTGACCTCCTGAACGCCGCCAATCACTCCGACCGGTTTGCCGTGCTCGTCCAGTTGCGGCAGCGCACGGTCCTTGAGCCAGCGTACCTGTCCGTGACGATCGATCACGCGGTACTCGCTGACGAAGGGCTTTCCAGCGTTGAGCGCGATGGCGAGCTCGGCGGCGTCGGGGATGTCATCCGGATGAATCAGGTTCATCCACCCGCCGCGCTCCTCGACGTCCTTGGGCGTGTAGCTCGTGGCCCGCTCCAGGGAGCCGGCTAGGATGGTGGGCACCAGAGACTTCAGATCCGATTCGTAGACGTAGTCCGACGCCAGCTGAGAGTAGAGCCGCAGCCGTTCTTCACTTCGCTGCAGCTCGTGCTCGAAGTCTTTCTGCGGGGTGATGTCCCGCACAGCGCCGACCATGTACAGCGGCGTGCCGTTGGCGTCGCTGACGATGGCGCCGCGACCCTCGACCCAGCGGTAGTCGCCACCCTCGGTCTGCACTCGATAGGTCATGCACTCTTCACTGAGTTCCCCCGCGAGCCCTGCCTGGATCGAGCTGGCGAGCAGCTCGCGATCCGTCGGATGGATCAGGTGCAGGAAGTCCTGGAGCTTGGTCGGTAGGTTGCCGTGGGGAAGCGGAAGCGTGTGTCCGACCGTGTCGGACCAGCGCACCACGTCGGAGTTCGGATCCCAGACCCAGATCGCGACTCCCGAGGCGCGCAGCGCGTGCTCGATCTCGGCGGCGGTGAAGCCCTGAATCGTTTCCCCTGGCATCCGAACGCAAAACTACCCGAGTGAGCAGGGGGAGACTAGCGAGCTGGCTCGGAGAAGTAGATACTGCGTGGCTACGGGTCGTTCGCCCGCACGTTCTTCCCCACGGCGCGCAGGCGTCGCACGAGCTGCGTCGTTCCGGCGTGCTCTCGCCAGAACCCGCTGCTTCCGCCGCTGCTGGTCATGCGGATGTAGACGCCGTCGGCGTCCGCCAGCACAGCGCGGGCGTTCGCTGCTCTCGGGTGCTTCTCGAGCCAGGCGGTGTACACCTCGAGAGCGCGCCACCGCTCGTCACCGCGTTCCATGGCCCGCTCGATGGCGCGGCGCTCCTTGCCCCGCTTCAGACCCTGGTAGTGCGTGCT
>JAGQIY010001195.1 GCA_020430865.1 Myxococcales bacterium | reverse complement strand
CGTGGGAGGCGAGCGTCGGCCTCGCGCTGCAGTTCGGCCCTCGCCCCCTAAACCCCCACTGGACCGACCCGGGGCGCGCCATCGCCGAGCTCGAACGTGTGGTCGAGTTTCGCAAGCGTGAGCGCGCGAGGCGGCTACGCCGAGAGGCGAAGCAGCGCACGCCCGCGGAGCTTCGGGCCCTGCGGGCACAGTCCGCGACCCAGGACGCGCTCGACGAGCTGGAGCTCGAACGTCAGGCGCGCGCTCTGCGCCAGACCCTGGTGCGCCGCGCCCGCGAGATGAAGCGGAGCTACGTGCTGATCTCCACGGAGCTTCAGCTGGTCGGTCAGTCACCGAGCTCGGTTGGCGTGGAGAGCTTCATCCAGCGCCGGGTGGCCCGCGCTGGCGAGAAGGTCACGCTATCGCCGCGGGTCGGTGTGGAGAGCGAGATCGTCCCGAACTGGCTGAAGCTACGGGCCGGCAGCTATGGCGAGCCCTCGCGCTACCGCGCCGGCAGCCCGCGGCTCCACGGCACCTTCGGCTTCGACCTGAAGACGTTCCCCTGGACGGTGTTCGGTCTGTTCGACGACGGTACGGAGTGGCGCGTGGGGGGCGCGCTGGACGCCGCAGCCCGCTATTTCGGCTGGAGCGCGAGCGTAGGCGTCTGGCACTGAGCGCGGTCGTCGACCAACCCGGCTGCGCGAGAGCAGTACGACACGATATTTTTGGCTGTTTCGGGCCTGTCGTGCATGTTCTCGCCGTGATCCCTCGACTCACTCCGCCGACCCGCTGGCGCGGTCTCGGCTGGGCCCTGCTGGTGAGCGCTGTCAGCAGCGCGGCCGTGGGCTGCGACGACAGGTCGGAGAACCTCTACGTGCCGTCGGATCCGAGGCCCGCGCATCCCGTCGACGAGCCGAGCTCCGACGAGCTGGTGACCTATCGCATCGCGAGCGAGAGCAAGCTGACTTTCGAACTCAAGAGCCGTGAGGTCAGTTCGACGGGCAGCATCGGCGTCGTTCGCGGCGAGGTGAAGGTGAACCTGGTCGATCTCGAACACAGCTCGGGCCATGTCGAAGTGGACGTCGCAGCGCTCCGCATGAACAGCTTCGAGTCGGACGACGACAACAAGCTCCAGGCCGAGCGTGCGCGCAACTGGCTCAACGTCGGTTCAAGCCGCGCGGAAGCGGCACGAGAGCAGAGCCGCTGGGCTCGCTTCGAGTTTCAAGCGCTGGACTCCGCGCGTCCAGCGAGCGCCTTCGAGGCCAAGCTCGTCAAGAAGCTGCTACCCCCCGCCCCCTCGGGCAGCAGCGGAGCGGCGCCTTCGGCGGCCCCCGCCGCTCCAGCCTCGCCAAGGCAGCCGGTCGAGCGGCGCAACGCCCAAGGCGACATCGAACTCTACGACCTGGAGGAGCCCGCACCAGAGACCGGGGAGCACCCGAACCCGGCCAACCTCCCGGGAGAGATCCGACGCACGCACCTCAGCGTGAACGGGCAGCTCGCGCTAAATGGTTTCCGCAAGGCAACATCTGCGAACATGGAAGCCCTGCTGGAGTTCAAGGGACCTGCCGCAGCGGGCAACGCTCCTGAGCGCATTGTGCTGAAGACCACCAAGCCGCTGCGCATCAACTTCGCCGATCACGACATCAAGCCGCGGGACGCACACGGTGTGCTGCAAGCAGCAAAGAGCGACCTGCTGAAGCGCGCAGGCAGTCAGGTCCGGGTCAGCCTGGAGCTGGTGTTGGTACCGAAGCGCTGAGCCTGAGCAACTGGACCGGGATAGAGCGCACGGGAGATTTTTCTCGGCCGCGAAATCCGAATCTGCCCCTGATCCGAACTCACCTCTACGCCGTAGCATGCTGGTTTTTTGGGGGAGAGCGAGCAGCGTCGCCACACCGTTCGGCGCCGCAACGGGACCAGACCCGGACCGCAAGAGACACTTTCTGTGAAACCCGACGCCTTCGGCGGCGTAGCCCCCGAGCACACGATGCTACGCTCCCGCCAGGACCGTCAGCACCCTGGAGTACCCAACCGGTGCCAAATTTGAGCCGAAAACCCAGGTTCGGCTGTCAACAAGGACCAACCAGAGTTACCCGGACCCCGAGTCCAAGGAGTGAAATCACCCATGTCGAACAAGCTCAGCCTCAACCGCATCGCCGCCACTCTCGCCGTCCTCAGCGCCTCGGGCCTCGTCGCCTGCGGTGGTGACGCCATGCCCGAGCCGGAGTCCCCCGTGGATGCCCAGGAGGTCCCCGCGGCGGAAGCCCCCGAGGCCCCGATGGAGGACGCTGCGGACGAGGCCGCTGGCGCCGAGGGCGGCGAAGCCACCGAAGACACCGCCGCGCCCGAAGGCGACGGCGCCATGGACGGCGACTCCAAGGCCGACGAAGGCAGCGACGGCAAGGAAGAGGCCAAGAAGGATGAGCCCAAGAAGGCCGCTGGTGCGAAGGCGGGCTGCGGCGCCGGGAGCTGCGGCGCCACCAAGAAGCCGGCGGCAAAGAAGCCGGCCCCGAAGAAGTCGGCGGGCGCGAGCGGCGGCTGTGGCGCGGGCACCTGCGGCTGATCAGCGCCAAGCCTGCGGGCAGCATTCAAGACAGAGGAGGACAGGCCGTTCGAGCAAGCGCTCGAGCGGCCTGTTCGCGTTCGTTGCAGGACGCTTCCCTGTGGAAATACGGTGCCAGCTCGGGGTACGACGGCGCGCCTCACCCCCGAACCCGAGAAATGGCACCTGGCCTTGCGTAGGTCAGCCCGGGTGACGTCCGTCGCGGACAGCCACAGCGCAAGCCTCCAGTCGCGCGGGAAACTTCGCTCGGTGATTGTCGAATCAGCAAGATAGTTCTGTTGTGGCGCCAGCCAAACGGCCGTTAGGATTTCGCCATGCTTCGCCACTTGATCGCCGGTCTGGGCTTCTTGTTCCTGGGTTTTGCCTGCTCTGCGAGCAACAGCAGCAGCGGGGTGGACGGTAACAGCGGAGGCAACGGCGGGAACGGTGGCGCCGACGGCGGCATGTTCTGCAACGGCTGCGTGGGCCAGACCTACACCCCTTGCATCGACGGCGAACCGCAAGAGCCCGTGGAGTGTGAAGAGGCGTGCACGCCGGATCTGGGCTGCAGCTACTGTACCCCCGAGGAAACGGTGTGCTTCGGCAACGAGGTCCACAAGTGTTCCAGCGATGGCAGCAACACCGACGAGGTGGTCGAGGTGTGCGACGTCGCCAGTGGCGAGCTGTGCGGAAACGGGCGCTGCGGCACGGCCTGTGAGATCGCCGCCGATCAACCCTCCAACGTGGGCTGTGAGTTCTGGAGCGTCGACCTGGATCAGCAGGACGCGCTGAACGACCCCGCCAGCGCCCCCTGGGGCCTGGTGCTGTCGAACGCCGGAGACGGCAGCGCGAACATCACCATCGACGCGAACCTGGCGAAGCCAGGGGATCCGTTGCAGCTGCAGCCCGTCAAGCAGCTCACGGTGCCCGCGGGGAGCCTGCAGACGGTGGTGCTGCCCGCCCGCGAGCTGGACTGCGGCACCAAGCCGAACGACTACAACTCACCCGGCACCTGCCTCTCGTCGCGCGCGTTCAAGATCACCAGCAGCAGCCCGATCGTCGTCTATCAGTTCAACGTCTTCACGAACGAGTACTCCAACGATGCTTCGCTGCTGTTGCCAACCAGCGCCCTGGGCAAGGTCTACCGCATCATCAACTGGAACGCTGGACACCCCGTCAGCGTGTTGAATTCGCCAATCGACCGCTCGTACGTGACCGTCGTTGGCACCCAGGCGAACACCAAGGTCAGCGTGAAGCCATCCTGGCGGATCCGCGGAAACGGCCCGATCGCGGCGACTCCCGCGGGGGGACTGATCGAGGTCACCCTCGGACCCTACGACGTGCTGAACCTGGAAACGGACGACGGTACGCTCCAGGACGACCCGAAGACGACTGCCGATCTCACCGGCACGGTGGTGCAGGCGGACAAGCCGGTCGCGGTGTTCAGCGGGGTCGAGAGCACGAGCGTTCCTGGTTCGTGGGACATCCCGACATACCCCGGCTGGGATGACGGGAACGGCGGCGAGTCGTGCTGCCTGGATCACCTCGAAGAGCAGATGTTCCCCGCGGAGTCCCTGGGCAGCAAGTACGTGATCACCCGCAGCCCGGTGCGCTCGACTGGCGGTTGGCGCGAGCCCGACGTGCTGCGCTTCCTCGGCGTGGCCGAGACGGCTCAGGTGACGACCAGCCTGGCGCCGCCCTACGACAACTTCACGCTGAACCCGGGGGACACCGTCACCGCGCCGGCCCAGGACAACGTCACCGTCACCTCCACGACGCCGATCATGATCGGGCAGCTGCTGGTCAGCCAGGGCCGCGTCCAAGGCCCCTACACCGGTGATCCGTCGCTCACCGTCTTCCCGCCGGTCGACCAGTTCCGCACGGAGTACGTGATCCTGACGCCACCGTCCTGGAGCAAGAACTACGTCGTGATCTCGACGCCCCAGGGGGCAAACATCAACATCGACGGCGCGCCGACGTCCGGGTGCACGGTGGAGCCCGCGGGCACCATCGACGGTGTCAGCTACGAGAGCCGGGTGTGTCCGCTCGCAGAGGGCGCCCACCGCCTGGGCGGGGACGTACCGTTCGGCATCGTGGCCTATGGCTATGGCAGCGCCGGTTCCTATGCATTCGCGGGTGGGGCAGACGTGAAGCGCATCTACGAGCCGCCGCCCATCAAGTAGGCGCCCCCATTCCGCCTAAATTCACAATGATTTCAAAGATTTGAAACCACCACTCCGGGCGCCACCCGAGGGCCGAGGTCAGGCGACCGCGGATTGCTCGAGGGATTCGACTCGGACTCGAACCAACGGGCGTCTGGCGCGTACTCTCAGAGCGTGACGACTCCGACTCTCGTGCCCAAGAATCGCCTCGGTGTCGGCCTCGGCCTGCGCTGGGACTTCCTCGAAGAGGTGATGGAGGGCCCCCAGCTCGACGTCGCCTTCTGGGAGGTCTCGCCGGAGAACCACATGCGGCGCGGCGGCTACTTCCCGTGGGCGCTGGCCAAGGTGCGAGAACGTTATCCCCTCGTCACCCACGGGCTGACACTCTCCCTCGGCGCGGTGGACGACCCGCCCAGAGACTACCTGGACGAGCTCAAGCAGGAGATTATCCGCATGGATTCTCCCTGGCACTCGGACCACCTGTGCTTCAGCACCGCCGGTCCGCTCGTGCTCCACGATCTGCTGCCGCTCAGGCTGTGCAAGCACACGGCGGACCGGGCCGCCGAGCGGCTGCTGCGAGTGCAAGACGCGCTGGGCGTTCCCATGGCGTTCGAGAACATCAGCTGGTACGCGCACCCCGGCGCCCCCGAGCTATCCGAGACCGACTTCATCAATCGCGTGCTCGACAAGAGCCAGGCCTGGATGCTGCTCGACGTGAACAACGTCTACGTGAACGCGCAGAACCACGGCTTCGATCCCTATGGGTTCATCTCCGAGCTGCCCCTGGAGCGCGTCGTGCAGATCCACGTCGCGGGACACACGGAGCTCGAAGACGGCATGCTGCTGGATACTCACGGTGCCCCGATCATCGACCCGGTCTACGAGCTCCTGGAGTGGACGCTCGAGCGCAGCGGGCCCCGGCCGGTGCTGCTCGAACGGGACAACGACGTCCCCGAGCTCCCCGAGCTGCTCTCGGAGGTGCAGCGCCTGCGCGAAACCTACCAGCGAGCGATCGGGGCCTGGGAGGCGCGAAACAGGAGGGTCGGATGAGCAGTCGCGAGGCGGAGGTCGAGCGAGCTCGAGCTCTGGAGACCGCCATGGCGCGGCTCGCCCTGGGGGCCGAGGTCGAGGACGATCCCCACGCCATCTCCAGCTGGCTCATCGACGCCGGGGTGCACCCTGAGGACCGCGACGCGATCCTGCGCACGGGCCTGGGCAGGCTCGCCGTCTATCGCAGGCTCGTGCGCGGCAACGTCCAGGGGGCCATCGAGCTCGCGATCCCCCGCGCGATTTATCGCATGGGAACACACGTGTTCGAGGACTACCTCGCACGCTGGCTCGCAGCGGACGGTCCCCGCACCCACTACCTGCGCGACGTGACCCGGGAGTTCCTCGACTACTGCGAGCCGCTGTGGCCCGACGATCGGCAGATCCCCGACTACCTGATGGCGCTGGCGCGCCACGAAGCGCTACGTATCGAGGTCGCGTCCGAGGCCGCGCGCGCCAGCGACGAAGAGCCCGGGGAGCTCGAGCTGGACAAGCCCCTCCGCTTCATCGAGGCGGCGCGCTTGGTGCGCTATGAGCACGCGGTGCACCAGCTGAGCGAAGACGAGACCGACGAGGAGCCTCCCGAGCAGCGCGCGGTCGCGTTGCTCGTTTACCGTAGCCCCAGCCACGAGGTGCGCTACCTGGAGCTGACACCACTCGCCGCCCAGATCCTGGAGGGTCTGCTGGCAGGAATTCCCCTGCAGCAGGCATTGCTCGATGGCTGCTCGGTCCTAGGTGTCTCACTCACTCAGGAGGTGCTGGATGGCACTGCTCGCGTGCTCGCGGATTTGGCGGAGCGCGGAGCGCTGCTCGGCAGCGGTTGATGTCCAGCCAGACTCGGGGCCGAGAGGCCGAGCGAGGCCCGATGTTCCGCGCAACCATTGCGGATCTCTGGCCCGGTCGTGTAACCGAGTGGTTGCTCCCACCGTCCCCTATCTGGGTAGTCTTCGTCCGAACGTTCTACACTCGCCTGCCGCTACCCCCGAGCCAGTTGGGTAGCTCAAGGAAAGCCCGCTCGAGCCATGTCAGATCGCGACCCCCTGAACCTCGCCGGCCAAGTCGTCGCCGAGAAGTACCGTGTCGAGCGCCTCGTCGGCGAAGGCGGCTTCGCCGTCGTGTACCGCGCCATCCACACGATCTGGAACAAGCCAGTCGCGATCAAGTTCTTCAACGGCTTGTCGTCGGCCCCGGTCGATCAGCGCGAGAGCCTGATGCAGGACTTCATCAACGAAGGCGCGCTGCTGACTGAGCTCTCGAGCCACTCGGCCAACATCGTCCAGGCACGCGACGTCGGCACGTACACGTCGCCGAGCGGTCAGTGGATGCCGTACATGGTGCTCGAGTGGCTGGACGGGCGCCCGCTCGACGCGATCCTGGATGCGGAGCAGCAGGCAGGCGCTCAGCCCTGGTCGGTCGTGGAGGTGTACCGGCTGCTCGAGCCGGTCGCCATGGCGCTGGACATCGCCCACGGGCGCGGCATCGCCCACCGCGACATCAAGCCAGCCAACATCTTCGTCAACGGCGATCCCCACGCCGGAGGCGCCACGGTGAAGCTGCTCGACTTCGGCGTCGCGAAGATGATGAGCGACAACACTCATCTCCAGGCTGCGCTCGCCAAGACGGGCACCAGCATCACCAGCTTCACCCCCCAGTACGGAGCGCCAGAGCAGTTCTCGCGCTCTCATGGGGCGACGGGACCGTGGACCGATGTCTACGCCCTGGCGCTGGTGGCGATCGAGATGCTGATTGGCCGCCCGGCGCTCGACGGCGGCGATCTGGTGCAGCTGGCGTTCAGCTCGGCCAACCCCCAGGCGCGCCCGACGCCACGCAACCTGGGCGCACAGGTAACCGATCAGGTGGAGGCAGTCTTCGGGAAGGCACTGAAGATCTCACCCAGTGAGCGCTACGCCAGCGCCGGCCAGTTCATCCAGGCGTTCGCCATCGCCTGCGGGTTCACCGGCCCCGCCGTGGTCTCCAACCCGGCACCGGCGGCCGAGGTCTTCGCCGCGGGCGCCACGGTGCTCGCGAGCAACATCCCCACCCACGTCAATCCGCGCTCGCCGACCACCGGAAACCCGGCGACGCTGGACCCACAACAAGAAAAGCCAGGCGGAAAAGGCTTGCTGTTCGCCGGCATTGGCGTGGCAGCGGTCGCCGTGCTGGGCGTCGGCGCGTTCTTCGCCCTCAATCGCGGTGACGATCCCCAGGAGCCAGCTCAGTCCGCCACGACGCCGCTTCCCAGTGCCGCCCCAAGCGTTGCGGAGAAGCCCTTCGAGTGCCCCGACCGCACGGTGAAGATCCCAGCTGGTCAGTACTTCATGGGCTCGGATCAAGACGACGCGATGGCCAACCAGAAGCCCTCCCACAACGTCAAGCTCGAGGCCTTCTGCATGGACCTGTATGAGGTCACCACCACGGAGTACAAGAAGTGTTCCGACATGGGGAAGTGTCGGCGCGCTCCCAAGGACGTCGAGTGGGAAGGCATTACCGCGAAGCAACGCAAGGTCTACGGTCCGCTCTGCAACATCAACGACGTCGAGGGGCGCGGCGATCACCCCATCAACTGCGTCACCTGGCAGATGGCTGACACGTACTGCAAGGCGCACGACAAGCGCTTGCCCACCGAGGCGGAGTGGGAGTACGCCACCCGGGGCCCCGACGGACGGATCTATCCCTGGGGCGACGAAGATCCGACGGAGAAGCACCTCAACGCCTGTGGTAGCGAGTGCGTGAAGTGGGGACAGGAACACGGCGAGCGTTTGACGCCCCTGTATGATGCCGACGACGGCTTCCCCACCACGGCGCCGGTCGGGAAGTACCCCGCAGGGAAGTCGCGGTTCGGTCCCTTCGACGTGGTCGGCAACGTGTGGGAGTGGGTCGCGGACTACGACGGTCCATACACCTCGGAAGCCCAGGTGGATCCTCATGGACCCAAGACCGGCGAGAAGCGCGTGATTCGCGGGGGTGCCTGGAACGGCGGCTACAAGGCCTGGCTGCGCCCGTCGTTCCGCTACTCCGCGACGCCGGACACGCAGTCCTATGGCTACGGCTTCCGCTGCGCCATGGACTTCCAGACGAGCGGGAGCGCCGCGACACCAGCAGCCGAATAGACTCGGGACAGCAGTGCCCGCGCGTGGCTCGCCGCGGCGATGAAAACAGCGGCAGGGTTCGGATTGGGGGGTGAGGGTGCGCCGTGGGCCCCAACTATGATCTGCTGATCCTCCGGCGGGGCTGATACCCTCGGGGGATGGCCTCCGCCGGACCGCTCGATCAGCCTCGCTTGCGTGAGATTGACGAGTTGTTGGACGCTCGAGAGCTGGACCGCGCCGCTACAGCCTTGATGCAGCTCGGGGAAATCGAGCTGTTTCGCCACGCGACCGCCTACCTGACGACGCGTCTGCTGTTTCTGCGCGGGAGACTGGATGCCGAGGAGGTGGCCCAGCGCCTCGAGGATCTGCTCAAGGAGGTCACGAGCTTCCCGGAGGCAACCACGCTGCTCGAAGCCGCGCGCTCGGGCGAGCTGACCGAGTTTGGCACCGCCCGGAAGCTGAAGCTGGAGAAGGAAGCCAGGCGAAGCGAGGCCGCCGCGACCCAGCGCAGGGACTCCGAGCCCCACCACCAGGTGCTGACCCAGGCTGCCATCGTGCATCACGATTCCGATGCGCCGATCCCGGACGAGCCCGACCTCGGCGATGCCGGGACGGAGGACGACCTCGACCTGACTCCCTCGGCGAGCGAGGACGACCTCGGCGCGGCCATCCGTCCCAGCATCCCCAAGGCGCCAGGCCTGCCTCGCGCCTGGGCTGCCTCGAGTGAGACCAACGCCGAGCAGAGCGGGGAACCTGCCTGGGTGATCCCGAGCCTCGGACCGCGCGCCGCGCGACCCATGGACTCGCTCCCCATCCCCGATCTCCCTCCGTCCCTGCGCGCCGGCGCGTCCACGGTCCCGCCTCTCGATCAGCTCGGCCCCAAGCTGACCGACGCAGGTAGCAGCGCCGCGCTGCACGTGAGCTCCGTTCCCCCACCGCCCAGGGTGCCGGCACCACCCAACGTCCCAGCGCCGGAGCCAAGCCGGCAGGCGCAGGTGATGTCGCCTGCCGAGCCCGCCCTCTCTTCCAACCTGAGCGACGGCAGTCAACGTCCTGGACCCACACCGGGACCAGTCGGTGTGGCCATCCCACGCGCGCCCGCCGTTCCCAATTTGATTCCGCGCGCAAACGAGGTCGAGCCCGCTGGGCCTGGCGGTGGCTCCCTCTCTCCGAGCGGAGAGTACCCCGCCATCGAGTTCACGGCCTACGATCCGCTGAAGCGCAAGAGCCAGCTTCCGCCACGAGCGGGCCTCTACTCGAGCACCCCCGCGGCGCCCGAGGTCTCTGACGCCCAGCCTCGGGCCGCCGTTCGTGAGGCGCAGCCGAAGGTACACAACCTGCGGGAGGTACGCTCGGTACCTCCGCCTCCGGATCCCGGTACCTCGCTCTTTCAGCTCGCGAGCTGGCTCGACGAAGGGCACCCGGACCGAGTGCTGGATGCGGCGCAGCCTCACGCCAGCGACCCAGAGCAACGCCTGATGCGCTGTCGGGCGCTGATCCAGCTCGGCCGAGACGAGACGGCGGCGACCGAGCTCGAAGCCCTGGGCGCGTTTCCGCTGCTAGAGCCCGAGGTGCGCGCCAGCGTCGCGCGCCTGTTGATCGAGCTCGGGCTCTCCGATCAGGCGTTGCACCAAGCCGACCAAGCCTATCGAGACGATCCCGAGTCGGATCCCGCGCGCCTGGCGCTCGCGTGGGCGGCGGTGCGCGTGGATCGTCGTCACAACGAACCGATCTGGGTGAAGCGCGCACACACCGCGCTCGCCGCGCTCAGCACGGACCAGAACCCCTACCCCGCGCTGACCCTCGCCCTGCGCAGCTGCGTGCTGGCGAGCATCGGAGAGGCGGACAAGGCAATCAGTGTCGCGCAGCGTGCTCTCGGCCTCGACCCAGACTCGGTCGACGCGGTGGCTGCGATCGCCTTGGCGGCCGCGCGTCTCGGCCGCGGCCGAGACGCGCAGGAGGCCTGGTGTCGCTTGCTGGATCTCGACCACCGAGAGGCGGACGCGCTGAGTGCGACGCTCACCGCGCTCGGCGTCGCGCCCG
>JAGQIY010001194.1 GCA_020430865.1 Myxococcales bacterium | reverse complement strand
GTCTTTCACGAGCGCGAGGATGGGGACGAGGCGCTCCAACTCTACCTGCGCTACGGGGGGCTACCGTTCCTCCACCACCTGCCGCTCGAAGACCCGGTGGTGTTCGAGTACCTCCATGGCGTGGCGCAGACGGCGCTGCTCAAGGACGTGGTGACCCGGCATGCCGTGCGCAGCCCCGACCTCCTGCAGCGGCTGGTCCTGTTCTTGGCGGACAACGTCGGCAGCCCCGTCTCGGCCAACAGCATCACCCGCTTCCTCAAGTCGCAGAAGGTCTCGGTCTCTGTTCCGACGGTGCTCGCCTACCTCGGCCATCTGGAGCAGGCCTACGTGGTGCGCAGGCTCCGGAGGGCCGACCTGACCGGCAAGCGCTTCCTCGAGGTGGCCGAGAAGTACTACTTCGAAGACCTGGGCGTGCGTGCGGCGCTGCTCGGCTCCCGGCCGCAGGACATCGGGAAGATCGTCGAGAACGCGGTCTTGGCCCGCCTGCTGCTCGACGGCTGGACGGTGAGCACCGGCGACGTTCGAGGGTGGGAGATCGACTTCGTCGCTATTCGCGGCGCCGAGCGGATGTATTTGCAGGCGAGCTATCTGCTGGCCGAGCCGGAGACCCGCGAGCGAGAGTTCCGCTCGCTCCTCGACCTCGACGACAATCACCCGAAAGCGGTGGTGAGCCTCGATCCCCTGCGGCGCGACGAGCGCGGCGTCGCCCACCTGCACCTGCGCCACTTCCTGCGCGACGGCTGGTCGGGCTGACGACCGGACCGGCCATCCCCACCACGGCCGCGCCGGACGCCGTCGACGGGCGCCAAGGACCGGGCGCAGGACGATCGCATTGCGGAACTCCGCTGCCGGCGCCTGTCGGGGCTCTCCCGGCGCATCCGCGGTCCATGCAACGGTCGGGGTGATGTCGGCGCATTGGGTCGATTGAAGAGCCGGACGTGGGGGGGTCAGACACCAGATTCCGGTGGTGCGCGGGCTGGCGGCCGTGCGGGCCGACGACCGCGCGCACGAGCGCCGAGCGCGACGAGGGCCCAGCGCGACGAGGGCCGCCAGACCCACTCCGGTTGCCGGCCGCGACAACCATGATCAAGCTCCATGACCAAGGAGATCGACGATGGCGAACGTCACGATTCACGAGGCGAAGACCCACCTGTCACGGCTGATCAAGCGCGCTCGGGCCGGCGAGGAGATCATCATCATGCACGGGCGAACGCCGGTGGTTCGGCTCGCCCCGCTGACCGAGCGGCGGCCCGAGCGCACGTTCGGCGCGATGGCGACGCAGATCGCGTTCGACGACACCTTCTTCGACGAGCTGCCCGAGGACGAGCTGAGCGCCTGGGAGTGACCGAGCGCCTCGGAGGTGAGCCGTGCAACTCCTCATCGACACGCACGTGTTGATCTGGTCGCTCGCGGGCGACGCGCGCCTCTCCGACACAGTCCGCCGACTGATCGGCCACGCCGACAACGACGTGGTGGTGAGCGCGGCTTCGGCCTGGGAGATCGCCACCAAGTACAGGCTGGGCAAGCTACCCTCGGCCGCAGCGCTCGCCGCCGACATCCCCGGTGCCGTTCGGTCGCAGGGGTTCGCGAGCTCGCCGTGACCATGGACCACGCCCAGCGCGCCGGCTCGCTGGGCGGTGCCCACCGTGACCCCTTCGATCGCATGCTGATCGCGCAGTCGCTCATCGAGCAGTCGCCGGTCGCCAGCATCGACTCTGCCTTCGACGCGTACGCCGT
>JAGQIY010001193.1 GCA_020430865.1 Myxococcales bacterium | reverse complement strand
GGCGGCGCGCTCGGAGGCGGCGCGCTGGCGCGAGTCTCGCCGGCGCTCGGGGCCTGTGATGCTCTGGGTCCGGGCACGGCGCTGGAGCCGGAGGACAGCAGTGCGGCGGCGCTCGCCGGCGCCGGCTTCGATGCGGGGGGGGCGGAGGGTCTGGCGCTGGCGGGAGGCGGCGGCGTGGCACCGCCTCCGCCGCCGATCAACGCTGCAGCGCTCGCCGCTTTGCGTCGCGAGTCGGCTGCCTGTTCTTCGGAGATGGGCGCGCTCGCAATGTCGCTCTCCAGCTCCTCCGGCTCCAGCTCCTCGGCGGCGTCCTCGTCGGGCGTTACCTCGGGGATAGGACTGCCGTCCCCGACTTCGCTCTTCAGATCATCGGGCTCCAGCGGCTCCGGTGAGGCGCTCGCAGACGACTCTTCTTCCGGCTCGGCCTCCAGCTCCTCGGCCTCATCGAGGTCGGGCAGGGTCTTGATCTGGATATCCACCGGCGGGGGTGTGATGTGCGGCGCGGATGGCAGGGGTGGACGGCGCTCCGACGGCGGGGAAGAGGGTCGCTCGCCCGCTGGCGGAGGTGGCACCTGACTGCTGCTCGCCGCACGGCCGACGAGCGCCGCGGCGCCCTTGCCCGGGTTGCCGCCAGGGGGCGGACTGCCAGGGGGCGGCGGCGGCGGAGCAGACGACGTCCCGAGCAAGGCTCGCAGCGCGGTTTGCTTCTGCTCGGACTCGTAGCGCTCCAGGGGAGGATCTGGTGGCAGGTCAGCGTGTTCCGCGTCGGTCTTCGGCGTGCGAGGTTGCCTGCGTTGTGCCGCAGGGATCTGGTCGACGAACAGCGCGCACTCCCTCGCCTCGACCCACTCCGCCCACCCCGACTGCCAGACCAGGGTGAAGGCGGGGAGCGCTCCGCTCTGGAGCAACGTCTCGAGCTCCTCTCGGGTCGCGGTGTGTCGACTTCCGTCGGTGTCGGCCCACTGCCATGTGGTCTGTCGAGGTTCCTCAGCGCTGGGCATTCGATTCGGATCTCCAGTCCCCGGTGGCCCTTGGTGCGTCGCGGCCACTTGCGGCGCCGAACACGCCAAGTGTCATTGTCACGGCCCGGTGGCCAATCACGCAAGTCACGAAAGACACTTGAATAAGTGTCTGCTAGTCCTTGCTGACCGCGAGCACCACCGCACCGATGCAGCTCATCCCGCCGGCGCGCAATGCCTGCACCGCTGCGCCCAGCGTGGCTCCGGTCGTGGCGACGTCGTCCACCAGGATCACTCGCGCGTCACCGCGGGATCGGCTGCTCCGAAACGCCCCCTGGATGTTCTGGGCGCGCTCGCGCTGCCCGAGCGTCGCCTGAGCCTCGGTGGCTTTGACGCGGCAGAGGTAGTGACCCACGTCTGCGTCGAGCCTGCGGGCCAGCCCGGTCGCGAGCAAAGCCGACTGGTTGAAGCCTCGCTCGACGAGTCGGTTGGGATGAAGCGGGACTGGAACCAGGCGCAGTCCCCGCCGCCGACCTTCGGTATTTTCGTGTGGAATTGCGGCGCTCGCACCTGCGAGTGCGTGTGGCAGCGGTGAGCGCAGGGCTAGCTCCAGGCGCCGGGACCACCACTCGGTCAGGCCCTCGACGGCCTCTGCCTGCCCGGAGTACTTGAGGCGGTGGATGGCCTGTCGCAGCGTGGGCTCGAAGCGGGCTCCAGCGAGCACCCAGAGGTCTCCGACTTGCTTCAGCACCGGGGGACTCGAGATGACGCAAGCCTCACAGAAGCCGCTGGGGGCACCGGACAACGCGCAGTCGCAAGCGGCGCAGCGCGCCGCGCCCGCAAGCGTCGCCAGGGAACGGGACAGGGCGCGGGCCGCGCGCCGCACGATTCCGCTGGGCGCGCTGCGCCGTGCCTGTTCGAGGGCGGCGAGCAAGGGCCAGGGCGAGCCGTCTACGGCGCGGGGCTGCATGTCGCGGTGTCGGCCCGGCGTCGCCGTCAGTTGCTGACTGACGGCTTCGAAGCGGGCCCTCTCACCCCCTGCTCGCTCAGCCAGGGCGCTCTTCGCTGGTCAGGGCGAAGATCAGGTGGTCTTCCCAGCGGCCGTTGATCTGCAGGTAGCGCTCGGAGGTTCCTTCCAGACGGAAACGTGCCTTCTCGAGTACGCGCCGGCTGGGGCGATTGGAGGACATCACGGCCGCCTGCAGGCGATGGAGGCCCACGTCCCGAAAGGCGAAGCGAATGACCAGCTCCAGTGCCTCGCTGGCCAGTCCCTGACCAGCGCGTTCGCGCACCGTCCAGTAGCCGACGTATGCGTTCTGGAACACCCCTCGCACGACCTCGCTCAGCGCAACACGTCCCAGGATGGGCGCGGTCTGCTCACGGCCGACGATCAAGAAGGTGAACGCGCGTCCCTGGCGCCACTGCTTGCGTTGATTCGAGATGCTGCGGTTGAGCTCCAAAGGCGCTGCCGGGTTGATCCCGCGTGGAGGTGCTGGGCTCCATGGGCGAAGGTGGGACGCGTTCTGCTCGAGCACCCTGGACAGGCGCAGGGAGTCGTTCTCTTTCGGAGGCCGCAACACCACCCGCTCCCCAACCAAGCGCGTGGCCAGGCTCGGGATCCTATCCGCCATCTCCGCCTTCCGCTGCATCGTTCGATGCAGCATCAACCCCAGCGTCCACCTCCTCGCAGTTGCCCCGGGGATCGAGCCCGACGCTGCGATAGATCTCGAAGGCGCACGTGCCCCAGCCGTACTCGCAATCACCGCGGCAATCGAACTCGCAGTGTCGCCAGCTCTGGAAGTGTTCCTCGAGTCGCTCCTGACACGCGTCTCGATCCTGAGCGTTGATCACTTCGCGATCCTGCTCCCGGCATTCGGGGAAGCAGCCGCAGCTGAAGTCGACGAGTCGGTCGCAGCCGCGGTTCGGTGGCTCGGTCGCGCAGCTCCCTGACATCAGCAGTGCGCCCAGACTGAGCAGGACGAGCGCGGCTCCACGCATCGCGACCACGGGTCCAAGCATAGCCCGGCGGGTCGCGCCCACCACCCGCATGCTCAACCCAGGCCCAGAAGGGCGTTCATCGACGCTTCGTCTGCCGGCGTGAACGGGTACTGATCGAACTCCGCGCTGGTGACCCAGCGGAACGCTTCGACGTTGAGTTCCTGGGGTTCTCCGGAAGTGATCACGCACTCGTAGAGGTACAGATCGATGGTGTAGCGTTCGTACGGATGACTGACGAAGCTGATCATGCTCCCAGGCGCGACCTCCACGCCGAGTCGATGCCGGACCTCGCGCTTCAAAGCGTCACTGTCCGACTCGCCCTCCTCCACTTTTCCTCCTGGAAACTCCCAGAGCAGGGGTAGCACGGCCGCTGGGCGTCGCTGAGTGATCAGGTACTTTCCGTCGCGCGCGATGACCGCCGCCACCACTCGCACGGTGCGCGGCGCAGTCACAGCGCGCTCCCCAATCTGGCCACCTCAGAAGTCTACGCGGAAGAGCTGTTGACCCATCAGCAAGATGTCGCCCGCGGTGAGCGGGTGCTCCTGCTTGAGGCGGCCGAACGTCCCGTTCGAGCTGCCGACGTCCGTTAGGTACACCGCGCCGTCGTCGCCCTTGGCCACGCGGCAGTGCAGGCCCGAGACGTAGCCGTCCTCGCTGAACAGGATGTCTCCCCGCTCGCGACCGCAGTGGACACCGCTCTCGGGAATGGGGAAGGCGTTGCCCGTGGTGTCACGGCCGATCACCAGGGCGAGACGGCCGATGTAGCCCTTCGCGGGGCTACCCAGACGCTTCACGCCGTCGGGTGAGTTGCCCTGACCGACCAGCTCCTCGAAGCGGATGATCTCCTGGCCGATGCGGAACACGTCACCGAACTCCAGACGCCACGGGGCGTTGGGCTTGAGCTTCAGGTAGACGCCGTTGAGGGAGCTCTCGTCCTTGATGAACAGCTGGTTGCCACGACGGGTGAAGGTCGCGTGCCGCGGGGAAAGATAGCTATCCCCGGCGAAGATCGAACCCGTGTCGCGACCGACGGCGATGGCTTGGCCATCGGGGAGGGGGTAGTTGCCGGCTTCGCTGCCATCGGCGCGCAGCGCGGTGAGCAAGACGTTGGCTACGGAGCCACCACCCGTTGCGGGTGCGGGCGCGGCCGGCGGCTGGCTCTGCAGCGCACCGAGGTTGTAGCCACACGAGGCACAGAACTTGTTTCCGGGCTTGTTCTGATGTCCACACTGGGGACAAGCGACGGCGCCGGCAGCGGGAGCCGCAGCTGGAGTTGCAGCGGGCTCCGGTCGCGGCGGACCGGCCACAGGGGCCGCAGCGGGTGCCGGCGCCGGGGCGGCCGGCGCTTCAGCAGGCGCGGGAGCGGGAGCTG
>JAGQIY010001192.1 GCA_020430865.1 Myxococcales bacterium | reverse complement strand
GCTGCGCTGGGCGGTTTCGACGGTCGACCATGCCGAGTCTGAGTCGACCAGTCTGGCCGTTCATAGCCGCATTCGATAACACTCCGACGACTCTCGCCGACGATGGTGCGCCGAACGCGAGGGCGCGCACGGGTGGGACTCTGGAACTGACGATGCGAGCGACCGCGATATCGCGGCGCTGATCGGTGAGACATAACTCGACGTCGTTTGACACATCCTCGATGATGTCGGGAGCGCTCCCGAGCATCATCTGGACTGATGCGGGCCGGCCGCGCTCGGCTGCATGCCATGAAGTGAGGACGTGGAGTGCGGTGAGCAGGAACGCCTCGCGGCTCGACAGGGGGACCGGGGTGCGACAGTGGTCGGGCAAGAGGTTTCGCTGAGCCTCGTTCAGTGTTACGAAGGTGGCGCGTCCTTCTGCCTTGTTTCCTCGGGTCACTAGCAGGCGTGCGACGGGTCCGTAGCTTTGTGCCAAACAATGCGATGAAGCCAGCAGGGTCGACAGCGTCAGTGCGCCACAGACAAAGAGGGCCCAAGTTCCCGGTGCGTTGGTCCAGCTCCTCATGTGATGCCCTCCCCTTGGCAGGAGTGATGCTACCACGGCATCCTGCCGTTCTGCACGAGTAGGCCGCGCCGCGAGCGCTCCGTCCGACTCGGGGGGCACACGCTCTCTCTCGCGAGGGCAGGGTCTCACCTTGTGAGCACGCGCGCGCTAGAGGGGGTGCTGGTTCGGTTCGACAATTTCTGTTGGGGGTTCCGTCACGCCACGCATTCTGGCAGAAAACACCGGAGCACTGGAGGGAGCATGGGACTCGCGGACGACTACGCCGACGCCATCCATGGGCAGCAGAAGCTGTACGCAACGTGGTGGCCCAACGCGCGGGTGCAGCCTGGTGACTACGGGACGCTGTCGGGCCGGCGCTTCAGGCGACTGGGCCACATCAACGACGCCCCGCTATTGGTCGACGTGAAGGTGAAGGTCGACGCGCCGACAGCACGCTACCGGATGGAGCTCGCCCACGAGGAGGCGTCGGTGACGAAGTTCGGCGCTGGTGTCGAGGTTGCGGTGGGCGTAGTGAGCGCGAAGCCCGGCCTGAAGGTTAGCTTCGAGTCGAGGTTCGGTTTCTACATGCTGCTCGGCGGCGCGACGGTCCGGCGCATCGACAACCTCGCCGCAATCAAGCCACGCATCGAGGCGCTGGCCGAGAGCGACGACGACGACCCGCGCAAGTGGGATGACCGGCGCTGGGTGCTCGTCACCGAGGTCATCGAGGCGACGAACGGGTTGGTGCTGCTCTCGAAGAAGCGTGGAACCGAGATCGTTCTCGAAGCGACTGCCGACGTGCCGAATATCGACCTGGCCGGTGGACAGATTGGGTTCACCGTCAGGCGGGACTCGACGTCGACACAGCAGTTCTTCCCCGAGCGCGCTCCGCTGCACCTCACCCCGCTGATGGCGCTCGCGCATGTCGACCGTGGCCTGTTCGGCCGTGGTGCCGCCACGCTCGCAGATAAACTCGGCGGTGGGGGGCCGCCCGAGCCGACCAAGGCGCGCCTAATCGAGATGGGTGGTATCGACACCGACG
>JAGQIY010001191.1 GCA_020430865.1 Myxococcales bacterium | reverse complement strand
TGTGCCAGCTGGTTGTCCGTGCGCAAGGCGAAGTTCCGCGAAGACAGCTCGAGGCCTACCTGTCGCAGACCCTCGTTGAAGCCGAGATCGCGATCCGCGCCGACGAGGAACTGACCCGTCAGCAGGTCCTGGAGCCGCTTGGGCGTCGGGTGCAGCGCCATGTACGTCGGGCTGGCGAAGAGCCCGAGCTCGAGCCTTCCAGCGCGGCGCGCCAGCAGTCCGTCTTGGGTCGGTCGGACCATGCGCACGGCGACGTCCACGCCGCGGCGCAGCAGGTCTTCGTTCTTGTTGGACAGCGCCAGCTCCACCTGCAGCCTGGGACGCGACGCTAGCAGTTCCGTGAGGATCGACGGTAGGACCTCGGCCCCGACCACCTCGCTGGCGCCGATCCGCACCGTGCCTCGCTCGTCCGCTTCGGGCGCCGATGACGCGCGCACCAGCGCCCGCGCCATCGAGGCCATGGACTCGGCGTAGGGCAGGGTGGAGAACGCGAGCTCCGTTGGTTTGAGTCCGTTCGGGCTGCGGGTGAACAGCACCACGTCGAGCTCCGACTCGAGCCGCTCCAGCTGTCGACGGACGGTGGGCTGCGCCAGCCCCAGCGTTCGCGCGGCGGCCGAGAGGCTACCCTCCTGCATTATCGCGAGGAAGGCTCCGTAGAGGTCCCAGGAGGGCTCGCTGCCGCTCATCAGATTCTTCTAAGCAGATGAACACACTTGGACAATGTTATTATGCGCGATGGCGAGGCAAATTGGCGACATGGACAACGTCAACGCACTCCGTACCGCCCCGTTCACACCCTCCAGGCGCCGCGCTGGCGACCCCCCTGCGCCGCTGGCCACGCGCTTTCTGCGCCTCGAAGGCCTCGCGTTGCTGTGCGCGAGCGCCCTGGCGTTCCAGCACCTCGGGGGTAGCTGGGCGCTGTTCGGCCTGCTCTTCTTGCTCCCGGACTCGTCGCTGCTCGGCTACCTGCGGAGCGCGGAGTTCGGCGCCTGGGCCTACAACCTCGCCCACAGCACGCTCTTGCCTGGCGCACTGGGCCTCGCGGGCTGGCTCATGGGCAGCTCCGCTTGCTGGCTGGTCGCGCTGATCTGGACGGCGCACATCGGCTTCGACCGTCTGCTCGGGTATGGCCTGAAGCAGAGGGGTGGATTCCGCGACACGCACCTCGGGCGCATCGGTAAGGGTAGCTGACCGAAGGCGCCGCTCGGTCGGAGCCAGGGCGCTCAGGGCGCTGCGGCGAGTTGCTGCTCGACGTCCGCCGCGGCGAGCTGTCCTTCGAGGCGCGAGAGGCCTTGCTTTATTTCCGTCGGGTGTGGTCCCGCGAGCGCGGCGCGCACCAAGATGAGTGCGATCTTCGGCGAGCCGAGGCGGTTGAAGTGCTCCACCAGATCTCCGATCACGGCTGCCATGTGCGGGGTGAAGCTGGGGCCGCGCAGCAGGTGGGCCGTGGCCTGGAGGATCTCCACCCGCATGTCACCCGCCAGGATCAGCTGGCGCGCGATCTCCAGATCCGAGTACGCGCGCAGGTGCCGCGCCATCCACTCCCCGCTCTGCGCCGGGTTTGGGTGTAGCTCTCCCGTGTAGGGCAGGGGCAGGACGTCCTGCTGCGCACCCGTCGGCTCTCCCAGCACGTACAGCGTCGACTCGTCGATCACACGCAAGTTGCCCAGGCCGGCGCGCTTGAACAGGACGCTCAGGGTGTGGGGACCGAAGTTGAAGAGGTGGACGTTCTGGAAGAAGTTCCCCTCGAGCAGGCCGTAGGGCTGATGCACGTTGGGCACCTCCACGAGCAGCTTTCCGCCGGGCGCGAGCCAGCCGCGGAGACGCATCAGCACGGCGAGCGGATCGTGCACGTGCTCGAGCACGTGGAAGGACTGGATCAGATCGAAACGGGTCTCGCCAGGGTCGAAGTTCTCGACGGTGCCGGTGAAGCAGTTCACCCCGGCCTTGCGCGCCTTCTCGGCGTCGGTCTCCCCCGGTTCGATGCCGTAGGGAATCGCTCCGTGCTTGTCCGCCAGGAGGCTCAGCGTGCGACCGTAGCGACAGCCCATCTCGAGCACCTTGGCGCCAGGCTGGAGCAGCGGCGCCACCAGCTCGGCCTGATGCTGATAGCGTCCGTCGGTGTAGGCCTCCCAGTCCGGTGAGTCCGGCGTGATCCGGGTCCCGTCCGCACGGATCGCGCCCACGCTACCGTAGTGGATGCGGTAGCTGGTCGCGTAGTAGCGCGCCATGTCCTCGATGGTGGGACGTGGGGTGATGTAAACGAGGCCGCACCGGGCGCAGGTGACGCTGCTGACGTCCATGTTGAAGCGGGCCTTGGCGCCAACGGGAATTGGCTCGTCTGCACCACACACCACGCACGACACGTGTTCGGTGGAGGGTGGGATGTAGACGGTGTCGGTTTCGGCGCTGGCGTTCATGCCCGCGCTGAGGCAAGCGGCGTGCCGCAGCCGCCAAGGCTGCTGGAGACCCACGTCGCGTCTGGAGAATCCACGCAGGCGCGAGCAATCCGTTGAGACTGGCGCTGGTCGAGGGCGGCAGCTTCACGTCGAGCGCCAACGGCTTGGCGCCGCATGGGCCGAGCGTCAGGCGTCTGGCTCTCCGCTTGGTGCACTTCGCTCACTCGACTATCGTGGTCGCGCGGCGGGAGTGACTCGTCGCGTGGTTTGGTTGGGTGTCCGCGGGCGCCTGTTCTGGAGGACGACAGAGATGAAGCGATGGCTGGCGTTGGCGCTGCTAGGCGCCCTGAGTGCGGGGTGCGACGAGGACAAACCCAAGCAGGAGAAGGCTGCTGCAACCGCGAGCGCCGAGGCTCCCAAGCCCGAGGCTGCGCCCAGCGCCGTCGCCAAGGAAGAAGAGGCGGAGCAGCCCAAGGGCCCTCGCATGGACAGCGATACCATCCTGGGGATCCCCACGGAAAAATCGGACGAGCCGAGTGATGGTCAGTGGGACGCCGTGAAGGATCTGGAGAGCGTTCCGGGCAACGTCGGTCCCACTGCCTGTGAAGTCCGAGTCGTGAGGGAGTGGCTTCGCGTCAAGTGCAAGGCGTTCGGCGGCGACGACCCAAAGAAGCCGAAGTTCAAGCCCGAGAAGGCCGAGATCGTCTCGGGCAAGACCCCCGAGATGAAGACCGCGATGAAGGGGCTCGAGGGCATCGTGATCCTGCCGTTGCGCGAGGACATCAACGTCTCGGCGCTGATCAGCTACAGCTCCGGTGGACCCAAGAAGGCCATCAACGTCGAGTGGCCGAAGGGAACCGACGGCCCAACACTGAAGACACGCACCGGCATGTGACATGCGCCGCTGGCTCGCGCTCAAGGATCTGCTGGTCGACGCAACCTTGAAGACCACCGATCTGGTGCAGGAGACGCACCAGTCGGTGACTCAGCGGGTCTTCGGCTACGCCAAGTGGGTCGAGCCGCTGCGTGAGTCGGCGGAGCTGGTGGAGAGCCTCGAGCGGGTCAGCTCTGGTGTCGCGTACGATGGGGTGCGCCTGGGCACGCAGCTGGCCGGGCGCTTGCTCGATGTGGGTCTGAACGTGGCGCGCCAGGCCGCGGATGACGCGAAGCCGGAAGTCTCGACACCGATGAGCTCGAGCGCGGTCGGCGGAGCGGCCTGGACACGGGACGCGGCGCTGGGCGTGCTGAATGGCGTGGTCGGTGACTTCCTCGAATCGCGCGAGAACGGGCTCAGCACTCCCATGAGCCTACGTCGTGCTGGCGAAGAAATCCGCGCGGAAACTAATGCGCTGCGCGAAGCGTTGCCGGACGCCAGCGGCAAGCTGTGCGTCTTCGTGCATGGCCTCGCGTGCACCGAGTGGTCCTGGAGCGACTACGCCGAAGAGGTGTGGGGCGATCCCGAGGTGAACTACGGCAGTCTGCTCGAAGCCGAACACGGCTTCAGCGTGCTCTATGTGCGCTACAACTCGGGGCGCCGTATCGCGACGAACGGCCGCGCGCTGGCTCAGCTGCTCGAGGAGTTGCTTCGCGCCTACCCAAGGCCCGTCGACCAGCTGGTGTTGATCGGACACAGCATGGGTGGTCTGGTCAGTCGCAGCGCGGCGCATTACGCGACGGAGCTCGGCCTCGAGTGGCCGGACCGGCTGCGCCAAGTGTTCTGCATCGGCTCTCCGCATCACGGCGCCCCGCTGGAGAAGGCGGGCAACCTGCTCACCAACGTGCTCCTCGCCTTCGACACGCCGGGCACTCAGCTTCCGGGGAAGGTGATCAACGCTCGCAGCGCGGGCATCAAGGATCTGAGGTACGGCGCCCTGCTCGACGACGACTGGGGAGGCGCCTCGGTGGACGCGTTGCTCGACGACCGACGGCGTCCGGTGCTCCCTCTCCCCCACGTGAAGCATCACTTCGTCGCCGCCAGCGTGAGTCAGGACCCGGACCATCCGGTAGGTCGAGTGCTGGGCGACCTCCTGGTGCGCCGGGGCAGCGCCGAAGGCGAACATCCGAGCAAGGCGATTGGCCTCGAAACGGGAGATCGACTGGTGCTCGGCGGTGTCACCCACCTCGGGCTGGTGAACGAACCTCGCGTCTACGCCCAGCTGCTTGCCTGGCTCGGCGAGGCACCCACAGCGGGGGATCTGCGAGCGCTCGAGCGAGCGCAGAAGGCGCCGTGAAGCGTCGCTCGGTTGCGCTCGCGCTCGCTCTGGCTTGGCAATTCGCGGCTGCTGAAAGCCGCGCGGAAACGAGCACGGCGCTGGTCGCGCACGTCGATGCCCGCGTGGCAGCCTTCGACGGGGCGCCCCGCTTCGATGCTCGACAGCAGCTCAGCGTCGGCACCGAGGTGCGAGGGCTGCTGGCGCCCGAAGGTGTGCCGCTGGCCTACTTGGCTGGAGTGGGCTACCAGTTCGGCGTCGCGAGCCCCCTGGGCTTCCTCTACGATGTCCACCTGCTGCCGCTCGGGCTCGGCTTCGACCTGGGGGACTCCGGGTTGATCGGCGTGTTCGGAGGCGGCAGGCTGAGCGGCGTGACGGCCCGTGTCCCGCCATCAGCGTCGGGTCTGGTGGAGCTGCGCTCGGAGCTCGCCCTGGGGAACGCCCTGGTCGGCTCGCTGTGGGTCGCCGCCAGCGGGGAGGGCAACTCCGCGCGGCGTGACGGCGCGCCCAGCCTCGGGTTCGTGGATGAGTTCAGCTCCGGCATTGCCGTGCGGTTTGGTGAGCTGAGCAGCGACTGGCAGGGGCATGCCGGCGCGGGGCTGTTCGTCGGCGCTCTGTACCTCGAGCGCGGCGGTGCGCGAGGCGCGGGTCTGCTGCTCGGGCACGGCTTGAACACGTTCGGGGGAGGTTTCTAGTGGCTTCGATCTCCAGGTTCGGGGGGGAGGTGTGGCGCGTGAGCGCTGGCTTCGCCTTGGGCGCCAGTGTGCTGACCAGCGGTTGCGTGGCCGGGCAGCGACCCGTCGAGGTACCCCAGGACGCTGACGCCCACGTCCTCTTGCTGAGCGCCGCGCTGCCGGAGCCCGTGAGCGCCGTGGCGCGTCATCCGTGGCTCGCGTATCGCGCACTCGGTGGCGACTGGGAGCGCTACGAGGTGGCGTCGTCCAGGCCCGTTCCCCCGCTGGGGGTGGTGCGCTGGCATCGCATGGATCCCCTCGAAGACTACGCCGCCGGTGGGGGGGACGTGCGGCTTCACGGGAGCTGGCACGGAAACGAAGCCACGGAAGCAATCCTGTGTCTGAAGCGCGAAGCTCCGAGCTACCCTTACCGTCACTCGTATCGGGCCTGGCCAGGGCCGAACAGCAACACCTTCGTGGACTACATGTTGCGAGAGTGTGGTCTGCACGCCGATCTTCCGGCTGTCGCCATCGGCAAGGACTATCGTGGCTTGATCTTCGGTGCGTCGACGACCAGCGGCGGGACGGGGATTCAGATCGAGACCGCGATCTTGGGGGTGAAGGCGGGACTCACCGAGGGCGTGGAGGTTCATCTGTTTCAGATGGCCTGGGGGATCGACCTCTGGCCTCCGGCGCTGATCCTCCCCGTCGGACCCGGTCGATTCGGGTTCGACGACCGCTAGCCGCACGGTTTGGGTCGTTTCCGCCGTGATCGGCGCGGGTTTTGCCGGCAAGCGGCCCGGAGCCGCGCAAATTCGGGGGTGGCTAGTCGCAGCGGCGGTCGCTAGGGTGTTGCCCCGGTATGGCTGACGAGCAACCCGACTCTGGCCCAAGCGGCGCGAGTCCGTCTTCCCCGACACCTCCCGAAACCGCCGAAGCACCCAAGGCCAGCGGCCCCGACGCCTCCGCTCCCCCGTGGGTGTTCGCTGGCTGGGGAAACGCCACGAACATCACCGATCTCGAGGCCGCGATCCCGTCGGTGGGCTACGCGCAGCACCACGTGGGCCACAAGCTAGGTCAGTGGCGCGCCACCGCCATCTGCGGAAACGACATCACGTCGAGCGTGCTGTACGTCGCGGCGCTGTGCACCCTCGCGGCGGGTGTCTACGCGCCCATCGCGCTCGCCACGGTGGGGGTGGTGCTCTACCTGTTTCGGCGGATCTACGCCGAGGTGGGCTCCGCGCTTCCGCTGAACGGTGGAGCCTACAACGTCTTGCTCAACACCACGAGCAAGGGCAAGGCGAGCGTCGCGGCGTGCCTCACGTTGCTCTCCTACGTGGCGACGGCGGTGATCAGCGCCAACGAGGCCGTGCACTACGCCCATCACGTCTTTCACGGTGTGCCGATCATGATCGCGACGGTGGTGTTGCTAGCGATCTTCGCCTTGCTGAACATCATCGGCATCACCGAGAGCGCCGTGGTGGCGCTGGTGATCTTCGTGCTTCACATTGGCACCCTGATCTTCCTGACCGTCGCTGCTGCCCGCTACGCCTACGTCGACGGCTTCAGTCAGCTGATCGAGAACTGGAAGCACCCGCCGCCCCAGGGTGTCGCCAAGGCGTTGTTCTTCGGGTTCGCCGCTGGAATGCTCGGGATCAGTGGCTTCGAGAGCTCTGCGAACTTCATCGAGGAGCAGGAGCCCGGCGTGTTCGTGAAGACGTTGCGGAACATGTGGATCGCCGTGTTCGTCTTCAACCCGCTGATCTGTCTGCTCGCGCTCTCGATGCTGCCGACCGACTCCTTCGGTCAGTACGATACGGCGCTGCTCAGCGAGATGGGCACGCGCTCCGTCGGCAAATGGCTCGCGACCTGGGTCAGCATCGACGCGGTGCTGGTGCTGAGCGGTGCGGTGCTGACGAGCTACGTCGGTGTCACGGGTCTGGTGCGGCGCATGGCTCTCGACCGCTGCCTGCCTCAGGGGTTGTTGATCGAGAACAAGCGTTTCCGCACGCCGCACTGGATCATCCTCTCGTTCTTCCTGCTGTGCTGCTCGATCCTCTTCATCACCCAGGGTGACGTGGGGACCCTGGCGGGCGTCTACACCATCTCGTTCCTGGGCGTGATGTTGCTGTTTGCGCTGGGCAACCGACTGCTGGCCATCAAGCGCGGTCGTCTACCCCGGGTGGTGCGGGCGAGCTGGCCGACGGTGGTGATCGCCGCGTCCGCCGTCGCCATCGGGCTGGCGGGAAACCTCATCAAGTCCCCTCGGCAGGCCCTGATCTTCGCGGCCTACTTCTCCGTCGCTTTCGTGATCGTGGGCATCATGTTCCTGCGAGTGCGGATCCTGCGCGTGTTCCTCTACATCGGAGAGGCGTTCCACGCGCAGGTGCAGCGGATGAACGACCGCATCGCGCGCTGGACGACGCGGAACATCCAGACCATCAACAGTCAGGCCATGGTCTTCTTCACCCGGGGAGACGGACCCGCGAATCTTCGTCGCGCCATCGAGTACGTGCTCGACAACGAACACACGAACAACCTCAAGGTGGTGCATGTCTACCAAGATCAGGCGCAGATCCCGCCGCGTCTCGCGGAGCAACTGAAGGCCCTGGACGAGATCTATCCGGAGATCCGCATCGACTTCATCGCCATCCAAGGCAAGTTCGGCCCCGACCTGATCGAGCGCCTCTCCGGGTACCTGAACGTGCCCAAGAACTACATGTTCATCGGCTGCCCCGGTGATCGCTTCCCACATAACCTCGCGGATCTGGGCGGAGTGCGCCTGATCGTCTGACGCTACCCCCCCGACCCACGAACGCGAAGAGGCCAGCTCTCCGAGCAGGCCGAGGCGTACCCGAGCAGCAGGAAGCCGGCGGCGCGAGCCGTGGTCGGGCCTGCGGCGCCCGAGGTCAGTCTTCGGAGCGCCAGAGCTTCGAGCCAGCCATCGGAGGCCTGGGTCCGTTCATCGACTGGTATCCCTGGCCAAGCCGTGGTTTGCATTTCCAGGGGGCAATTGCCTCCGGAGGCGTCGTCATAGACGAGCGCCACTGCAACATCGACCATGGTGGGCACGTCTGCACGCTGAGCCCGACCCCGATCGCTGGGCTGATGTTCGGGTTGGGGGCGGGTTTCGAGGTCTGGACGGGGGCGGAGTGGGGCCTCGGCGGGCTGCTCCGGGTGTCTCACATCCTTGCGTCGAAGGACGACGGAGCCGGGGACTTCGAGGTCTGGGCGCCGTCGCTGCTGCTCACCGCGACTCACCACTGAGCGGTCGCTTGCTCGATCTCGGGGGGTGAGGAACTAGCGCTGCTCGCCGCGCGCGACTTCCAAGATCTCGGTGAAGCTGTCGAGCAGGAAGGGCTTCTGCAAGAAGCCAGCAAGCCCATTGTTGAACGCCTCGCGAACCGTATCGACGTGGTTGTAGCCGCTCATCAGGATGACGACGGCCTGCGGGAGTAGCTTGCGGATTTCTGCGAATACCTGGGGACCGCTCATCTGAGGCATCGAAACGTCGACCAGGAACGCGTCGAACTCCTGACCTCGCGCTCGGGTCAAGAGCAGCGCTTCCTCACCATTCGCCGCCGTCACCACCTGGTAGCCGGCGCGCCCGAGTAGCCTCGACAAGGTGTTGCGGACGCTCTCTTCATCGTCAACGACCAGGATGGTGTGCGAAGACGTTGGCTGTTTGCGCCGAACGCTGTCGCTCGTCTCCTTGGCGGCCGGCAAGAAGACCTTGATGCTCGTGCCACGCGCTTCCGCGGTGTAGAGCGTGATGGTGCCCTGGTGCGCCCGCACGATGCCGTGAACTGCGGCGAGGCCCAGACCATGCCCGGACGCTTTGGTGGTGAAGAACGGATCGAAGACCTTGTCGCGGTGTTCCGTGGGGATCCCACATCCAGTGTCGGACACCTCGATACAGACATACAGCCCTGGCGCCGCGGCGAGGTTGGAGCTCCGTGCGATCACCTCGCCGTCCAGCTCCCGCAGCGTGGTGGAGATGCTGACCAGCCCACGGTTGCCTTCGAGCGCCTCGCCGGCGTTCAGCACCAGGTTCATCACCACCTGGCGGAGCTGCGTGGCGTCGCCCACGGTGTGCAGCCCGTCGGCGAGCTCGAGCTTGACCAGCGCGTCGCGGCCCACGCTGACGTCCAGCACCTGGGCGATCTCACGCACCAGCTCCGAGACGTTGAGCAGCTCGTCCTGGTAGCGGCCCTTGCCGGAGTAGGCCAACAGCTGCCGGCACAGGTCCGCTGCGCGCCGCGTGGCGGTCATGATGTCCGTCAGGGAGGCCAGCGCGTCGGGCAGGTGACGGACCTCTTCCATGGCGATCTGAGCGTTGCCCAAGATCGAGACCAGGAGATTGTTGAAGTCGTGGGCAATGCCGCCAGCCATCAAGCCGAGGCTCTCGAGCTTCTGTGCGTCGCGCATGCGTCGCTCGAGCTCGCGCTGCCCAGTCAAGTCC
>JAGQIY010001190.1 GCA_020430865.1 Myxococcales bacterium | reverse complement strand
TCGAAGCTCCAGTCGGGGCGCAGGCGGCTCAGCCGGTCCGCTGTCTGCAGCATCAGCGGCCACAAGCGCTGCACCTCGCTCGGGCGGGAGCCCGGCAGCAGCGCGATGCGCCCCGTGAGACGGGGGATCTCCGGCAGTGTCCAGGCCAGGGCTGGGTGCCCTACGTAGTGGGCGTCCGCACCCATTCCGCGCCACAAAGCCTCTTCGAAAGGCAGCACCACGGCGAAGCTGTCCGCGCTCCCCAGGAGTCGCGGACCGCGTCGCCGGCGCCAGGCCCAGATCTGAGGCGGCGCGTACCACACGACGTGGACGCCTTGGGCACGGAGCCACCGCCCGAGCCGAGCGTTGAACTCGCTGAAGCCAACCAGCAACGCGGCTCGCGGCTGGCGGCGGCGGACGGCGTCCTTGAGGCGTCGCCACGCCAGTACCAGGGGTACTGCTTTCCGTGCGGCACCAATGCCCATCTCCGACAGGCTCTCCATCGACAGCACGCTCTGGAGGCCTCGACGGCGCAGCTCTGGACCGGCGACGCCGAAGGTCGGCTGCGCCAGATGTTCGAGCACCTCCGCTGCCATCCAGTCTCCGCTGGGCTCGCCGCACACCACGAGCACCGCGCCGCGCGTGCCGCTCGCTTCGACGCTCACACGCGTCGACGGCGGAGCCACACCAGACCGATGGCGAGCAACCCGAGAGCCGGGGCGCTGCCGCCCGGGGAGGGGGCGCCGATGCTGCGACAGCTGCAGCCTTCATCGACGGGTCCAGAACATTCCCCGGAGAAGCCATGACGTGGGTCGAAGCTGCAGCTGTCCGCCTCTCGCCCCGGAGGATAGATCTCGCACATCCCTGCGGCATCGTCTGCGGTGAGTGTGCGCAGCGAGGTCGAGCCGGGATTGTATCGCGCGTACATCGTCGCGTCGCCCTTGACCGTGTGACTCAAGCCAAGGAAGTGGCCCGCCTCGTGAGTGACGATCGACAGCATGTCGATCTTCACGCCTTGATCCGTGGTGGTCAGTTCGTTCTCCACCGAGTTGATCTCGACGTCGGCGTCGAAGATCTCGCCCGTCTTGACGTTGAACGTGATGGTCGTGAGCGCCAGGGTGTTCACCGCGCCTTCGTACGGCCAGAAGTCGTCGCGATACATCCAGATGTTCGCGTTGGGCTGGTGCTGGTTGTACTCCTGGGAGTCGCAGGCAACCGGACTTCGGGATTCCAGGGACAGGCTAGGCTTGCTCCCCCCACAATCGACGCTCAGCCAAGTGTTGAAGCCCTGCGTGACCAACGTCTCCGTGGTCTCCCAGTCGACGCCGCGCAGCGGTGTCGCGCTCTTGTTGACGGAGAACGAGACGCAGGCGCCAGGCCAGTACAATGGAAGGCCGGAGAGCACGCAGCCTTCCGCGTCGACGTCGCAGGTGCCGCTCTTGGGGTCGCAGGTCGTGGTGCGGCAGAAGGCGCTGGCATCGTCGGCGAATATCAGCGCGGAAACGCCGAGCGCGAGTGCGAGCGTGAGGCGCTGGAGGCGGGGCATCAGCGGCTGACCTCCTGGATCAGCTTGCGCGCGGCGCTCAGCTGGCGCTCGTTCAACAGGCGTACGGCCGATCGCGCGTCAGCATCGATCTCCGACAAGCGCGGCGAGAGCCGCAGCTGAGGCTCCCCCTGGTGCTCTCGCGTGGGGTACTCACCCTGACTCATGGCCTGGATGAAGAGGGGGCCCTGGCTGGCCAGACCAACGAACAAGACGCTGGGGCGATTCAGAGCCAGCTCTGCCTCGCCGTGGACGATCTGCCCGATGTCACCGACCTGACCGCCCAGCGTCCGCACCATGAGTTCGCTCTCCTCGGGAGCGATCGCCCCCAAGCTCTCGCTCACGAGCAAGCGGGTGTAGGTCACGATACGCTTGCGGCCAGCGACTTGCTCCCAGCGCGAGCTCGCCTCCACGGGAGTCGCGAAGACGACGTGGTGGCTCGTGCGCACCAGGGTCTCCAGGGAGATCGCCCGGGCGAGTGAGGCTTCTGCGACGCGGGTCAGCGTGAGACCGGCGCTGGCAGCGAGGCACGCGCCAACGAAGCGGCGTCGGGACCAGGCGGCGGACCCAGAGCCGCCGCGGGGAGATGCCTTCATAGACTGGGAACGGTAGCATGGTCGGTGCCGCGCTCTGGTCGTTTGGCGGATATGTGAGCCGGGCCGCGTCGGCTCGCTGGCTCCGAGATGGCTCTGCTGGCCCCGAGATGGCTTTGCTGCTCCCGAGTGCTAGCAGTCGAAGTGCAACATCACAGGCACACTGCCGACGCGTCCCTTCGCGCCCTAACCCCGCGTGATTGCGGGCCAACAAAGCCAACCAACCGTCATTCTCTGCGCTATAACCAGCGCCGGGCGACGGGCGGGAGCGGTGCGTGAGCACGAGCTCTCCGCGAGCCACCCAGATTTCGCATGTCATCGGCCCAGCCAGCCCTGCTCGAACAGCTCTCGCCCCGTCTGGTACCAGAGCTTCGCGTCTACCTCGATCGCCATCGAGGGGCCGTGATCGAGATGATTCAGTCAGGTGGCGAAGCGGCGGGCTTGCCAGCTTCCCGCGCCTACGCAACGGCCTTCGATGGGCTCCTCTCCGCGCTCTTTCACGCGGCCCGCGCCGCGATGATCGCGAAGGGAAACTGGCGAGAGGTCAGCCTCGCTGCGGTCGGGAGCTACGGGCGCGGCGCGCTCGCGCTGTACTCGGATCTCGATGTTCGGTTGCTGTGTCTCGGCCACAAGGAATCAGCAGGTCCAATAGCCGAGGCGCTGCTGTATCCGATGTGGGACTCCGGTCTCAGCGTCGGTCACCAGGTGGTGTCCCCCGACGATACCATCGAGCTCGCGCGCCGCGATTTGCCGACGGCCACCAGCCTGCTCGACTGGCGTCACGTCGCGGGCGACGCCGGGCCAGCGGACGCTCAGCTCAGGCGGGTGTTCGAGGGGGTGTTCGGACTGGGCAACCTCCGCGGCTTCCTGGAGACGCTCGCGGGCCAGGCGAGTGAGCGCGAGGAGCGCTACGGAGACTCCGTCTACCTGCTCGAGCCCGACGTGAAGAACGGCGCGGGTGGCCTGCGTGACCTCGATGTCGCACACTGGGCGGCTCGGGCGCGCTGGCGGATCGACGACCTCGGCGACCTGCTGAGGCTCGGCGTGCTGGTCAGCCGGGAGCTGGAACCGCTGCTCGTCGCTCGGGCGTTTCTCTGGCGCGTGCGCAACCTCTTGCACTGGCTGGCCAAGCGCCGTTCCGATCGCCTGAGCTTCGACGCCCAGGAAAGCCTCGCGGAAAAGCTCGGGTACGGCAGCGGTGGGCCCTCGGTCGAGCATTTCATGAGCGACTACTACCGCCACGCCCGCACCGTCCAGCGCGCGCGTGACATGGTGGTGGGGCGGGCGCTGCCGCCGCCGACGCGCAAGCCGCGGACCGAGCCGCTGGAACACGGCCTCCGGCTCACCAACGAGGAGGTCAGCATCGAGCACCCGGCGCTGCTGGAGAGCGATCCCGCGGTGGCCCTGCGGGTGTACTGGGAGGCCGTCCGCCGGGACTTGCCGGTGTACGAGTTCGCGCGCGACCAGATCGCGCGCGCCGCCTCCAGCGAGACCTTCGCCGCGCGCCTGCGAGAGTGCTCAGAGGCAGGCGAGTTGTTCGTCAAGCTGGTCAAGAACATCAAGCGCACCCGGCTCAAGAAGCGCAGCGTGCTGAAGGAGCTCCACGACGTCGGGCTGCTGGTGGCGATGGTCCCCGAGTTTGCGCCAGTCGTCGGGCGAGCCCATCACGACATCTATCACGTGTACACCGTGGACGTTCACTCCGTTGCGGCGGTGGATCGCCTGCGCCGGCTCTGGCGCGGAGATCTCGCGAGCGAGTTCCCGCTCGCCTCCCGCCTCGCAGCGGACGTTGCCCGCAAGAACGTGGTGTTCTTCGCCACCTTGCTCCACGACGTCGGCAAGGACCTGGGCGGGCGCAATCACTCGGAGCGCGGCGCGGCGCTGGCGCGCACGATCCTCGAACGCCTGGGCCTCCCGGAGTCGGACATCGTGGAGGTTCAGCACCTGATCCTCAAGCACCTCCGGATGTACCACGTGGCCACGCGTCGCGACGTCGACGACCCGCGAACCCTGGAGGAGTTCTGCGCGGAAGTGCACGGGCGGGAAGGCTTGAAGGAGCTGTACCTGCTCACCGTGGCCGACGTATCGACGACCAGCCCGACGGCGATGACCAGCTGGAAGGCGCGCATGCTGGAGGAGCTGTACCTCGCCGCGGATCGTTTCCTCGTGGATGGTCACCACGCGCGTGACGACGTCGCTGCCCAGCGCACCATCGACGCCGTGAAGTCGCTGACCGGGGATCTGGACTCCGAGCGCGTCGGCAAGCTGCTCGACGCATTTCCGGAGCGCTATATCTTCGCCAACGACCCGGAAGCCATCGCCGAGCACCTGCGCTTCATCATCGGGGCAGCAGACGAGCTGGTCCGGATCAACGTGCTGAGCGAAGAGGACCCATACATCGAGGTGTGTGTGGTCGCCGACGATCGTCTGGGTTTGTTGTCCTTGATCGCCGCGTCGTTCGCCGCCAACCACCTCAAGGTGATCGGCGCCCAGATCTACTCGTTCAGGGACACCCGCGGACGCCATCGCATCCTGGACATGTTCTGGGTGAGAGGTGGCACCAGCGCGGAGACCGGGCGCCGAGCCATCCCGCGTGTGGAACGTGACCTGCGGCGGCTGCTGCAAGGCGAGATCAGCCCCTCGGAGCTGATTCAGCGTCCGGTCTCGCCGCTGGGTGAGCGTCCGGCGCCCGACGTCGAGACGCGGGTCTCCGTCGACAATCGAGCGGCCTCGGACCAAACGGTGGTCGAGGTGGTCACGCGCGATCGTCCTGCGCTCTTGTTCCGGCTCGCGCGAGCCATCAACCTCAACGGTTTCACGATCGAGCTGGCCAAGATCAACACCGAGGGGATCCGGGTCGCCGACGTCTTCTACGTCACCGACGAAGGCGGAACCAAGGTTACCGAGCGCGCCCGCATCGAAGAGCTCAAGAATCGAATCCTGTCATCCATCGAAGAACTGGAACGCGAGGGCAACGCATCATGATCAAGCACAGGGGCTGGGCCGCCTGGCTCGTAGCAGCGGCATTGGGTCTATCGACTCTGGGAGCTTGCGGTGGTTCGACGCCACCGCCCAGCGGACCGACGGACCCGCCTCCGCTCGACGACGACGACGGGGGTGGGGGAGAGGTGCCCGCTTCGAGCGCCGAGGTGGAGGCGGCCAAGAGCTCCATCCAGGCGGGCGATTTCGACTCGGCGAAGGCGAAGCTCGACGAGGCGCTGGCCAAGAACCCCGACGATGCACAGGCCAACTACTACTATGGTGTGGTCGTCGAGCAGGGCGGGGACACGACCGCCGCCAAGGAGCACTACAAGAAGGCGCTCGCCGCTGATCCGAAGCTGCCCGAGGCCGCGGTGAACCTGTCAGGGATCCTGCTCGAGGTGGACAAGGACGCCGACGGCGCTCTGGCGGTGGTGGAGCCCGCGCTCAAGGCGACCCCGGGTCATCCCGGCCTGCTGATGAACCACGCGCTGATCCTCGAGGCGCTGGGGCGCGCCGACGAGGCCCTGGCTGCCTATGGGAAAGCCAGCGCGGCCAACCCCAAGGACTCCGCGCTGCGCTTCGCCTACGCCGACATGCTCGCCAGCGCGGGCAAGAAGGAAGAAGCCAAGAAGGTGCTGCTCTCGATCGAGACCGATGACGTGAAGATCCTCGGTGCGATCGGGGCGGTGCTCGGCAAGGTGGAGGCCTTCGCAGACTGCGTCGGGGTGCTCGACAAGGCGATCGAGAAGGATCCCTTGCCTCAGCTGTACGTCCGGCGCGCCGCGTGCAAGAACGCGATGAAGGACGTGGACGGCGCCACCGCGGATTACCGTGCGGCAATCGAGAAGGAGCCGAAGAGCGCCGCGGGGCACTACTACCTCGGCAAGCACCTGGCGGCGGCCGGCAAGAAGAAGGAAGCGACAGCGGCGCTGAAGGAAGCGATCAAGCTCGATCCCGAGGGCAAGGTGGGGCAGGAGGCCAAGGCGCTCCTCAAGTCGCTCTGAGCCGGTCGCAGGGCAGCACCAGGTCTCGGAGCTGGAGGGCTGCCTTGCGCGACTCAGTAGCCCGCCCGCGCCAACAGGAAGCTCGCGGTATCGTCCACCGCGAGCGTCGTGGTGCGCTCCACTCGGGCCAGCCAGGCGCGTTCGGCCTCAGCGTCACCTCGCCAGCGCGCCGCGCTCGCCCGGGCGTTGAAGTAGGCGAGCAGATCCCCCGCTCGGTGCTGTCCAATCGAAGCGTCGAGCCAGACGTCGATGTCTCCGGCATCGCCCAGCACTTCCCCCGCGACCTGGTAGCCAAAGGCCTGCCAGCGGGTGCTCAGCGCGGGCCGACGCAGCCGCACCCTGAGCGGGCGCCGCGCGACCTCGGGGGTGATGGCCAGCGTCCTCCACAGCGGGAGACCGCTGGTCTCCACCTCGAGCTCCCCGGTGACCAGCTTGTTCAGGTCGATGGGCTCGGGGAGTATCTTGAATTGCCGGGCGGTAATAGCAGTCGCCGCCAGCGCCCACTCGACTTCGGCGCAAGCGGGTAGCGGAGGCGACTCCAGCGAATCGTCGCCGTCCCTGTCGGTCACCAGCGCTGCACCGCGCTTGGCGGACTCGCACAGCCGCTTGGCGCCCAGCACGGCCCCGAGCGCGGCGCCGCGGTCTCCGAGCTCGTTCTCGGCGTAGGCGCGCTGCAGGCTGCGCTGGGCGGCCTCCTCGAGGCTCGTGCTCTCCGCGAAATGCATCGCGTGTTGCTGGTTGAGGCGCAACGCCGCGCGCGGCTCTCGCATGGCCAGGTGCGCGGCCGCCAGGCTGAGTTCGAAGCCGGAGGGCATGTGCGCCGCCGCGAGCTCGAGCTCCTGGGCCGCGAAGCGATGGTCACCTCGTCGGAGCGCCAGCGAGAGCGCGTGCAGACGCAGGGCGAATCGCGCTCTGTCCAATGTTGCCACGGGGAAAATAGCTGCGCCGGGGTCGCAGTCGGGCTCCCGTCTCAGGGCGCGCTCGATCTGCTCGGCGTCGCCACCCAGGATCACGTCCAGCTGGTTCGCAGCGCCGTCCAGCGCCTCGAGGCTGATGACAGCGTGGTGGCCACGCAGCACATCGCTAGGGCCGTACCAGCGCGGCGGTTCCAGGCGCGTCAGCTCCGGATGGACCGAGGCGGGAGCCACCAGGCGGAGCGCGTGCTGGGCACGGCGCTCCACAGACTCCGTCGGCGACAGCCGGAACAGCGCGAGCGCCAGGTCGCCGAGGCGCTCGTCGGCCGGCGTCTCCAGCCGTTCTCGCTGGGGGTGAGGGAGCCCGAAGCACGCCTCTCGCAGGCTCGGATCGGCGCCCTGCAGGCCATCGACCCAGGGTCGCGCCGCGGCGGGTGGCAGCAGGAGGCACGCCAGCGCCGCGGCGCGCTTCGGCTCCCCCAGCGGACTCGGACCAGGGGCCTGGGCAAGCAAGCCCGCCAGGGCGGTCTTGTTCACCTCTACCAGCGCGGCGCTCAGCGATAGGTCCCGACTCATCGGGTCCAAGCTCGACTGGCGAGAACTCACGAAGGCGATCAGCTCCGGGTAGGCGCCGCTCTGCAGCGCCGCGCTGGCCGCCGGGGCCAGCTCCGGGCTACGGCTGAGCAAGCGCGAGGCGGCCACGCTGCGGCGCTCGCGCGACGGCTGTCCTCGAGTCGCGACGAAGAGCTCGAGTTCTGCCGCGCGGATACCAAGGTCAGTGCGAGTCTGCGCCGCGCCGCCGCGAGTCCACGGGAGCAAGGACGCGATGCCGAGCCAGCGCTCGGCCTGTTGCTCGCACTGCCAGGCGTCTCCGCGGGCGGTGTTGCGCAGGGTGCCCCAGCACTTGAGCTGCTCGGCCCGCTTCGCGCCGTCGCGGGCCGCGCCGACGCCGAGCAAGCTGACCACGATGGTCGCCGCGAACAGCGCGCGCAGGCCCCGGTGCTTGGGTTCGACGAACGCGACTTCCTCGCCAGCCGACGGATCGACTGGGGGCTTCGGGAGATCGGCGCTCGGTACTGAGGAACTCACACGCCGGGTCTACGGCCAGACCTCGGCGCACTTCAGCGCGCCTCACCCCCAAAAAAGACCGAGAGGTCGCCAGCTGGCCCGCAGGCGCGCTCAGAGCAGGATTTCCAGCAGGCGATCCAGCTCGTCCAGGCTCGCGTACTTGATCTTGACCTCGCCCTTGCCTTCCCGGTCGCTGACCTCGCATTTCGTGCCGAGGCGCCGGGTCAAGCGCATCTCCAGATCGCGCACGCTCGCGGTCTTGCCCTTCGCGCCAGGCTTCTTGTCGGCGGCCTTCTGCTTGGCGGCGCGCACGAGCTGTTCGGTCTGACGCACGCTCAGGCGTCCACGAGACGCCTTGTCGGCGAGGTGAGTCATGGTGAGCTCGTCCGGCGCGCCGAGCAGCGCGCGACCGTGGCCTTCGCTGAGTTCCCCGTTGATCACCATCGAGCGCACGTGGCTCGGCAGCTTGAGCAGACGCAGGGCGTTGGCGATCGTCGAGCGATCCTTGCCGACGCGAGTCGCGAGGGTCTCCTGGGTGTAGCTGTGCTCCTTGAGCAGGCGATCCAGCGCCTCGGCGAACTCGATCGGATCGAGATCCGCGCGCTGGATGTTCTCGATCAACGCCAGCTCGAAGGCGCTCGCGGCGCTGACCTCGCGGACGACCACCAGCACTTCCCGCAGGCCCGCGAGCTGAGAGGCTCGCCAGCGTCGCTCACCGTCGATCAGCTCGAGCTTGTCGCTGTTCTGCAGGCGACGAGCCACGAGGGGCTCGATCAAGCCGTGTTCGCGGATCGACTGAGCCAGCTCCTCCAGCGCGCCCTGGTTGATGTGCTGCCGAGGCTGCCCCTTCTGGGGGATGAGCTTGTCGATCGGGCACTTGAAGACGTTGTTGTCTCCGTAGCTGGCCGGGGCCGCGCCCGTCGAGGCCGTTTCCGTGCGGACAGGAGGCTTGGTGGGGAGCAGCGCGTCCAGTCCGCGTCCGAGCCCGCGTGTCGGCCGCTTGGTGCTCATGCGTGCGCCTCGATCACCTCACGCGCGAGGCTCAAGTAGCCTTGGGCGCCCTTGCAGCTGACGTCGTATAGCAGGGCGGGGAGGCCGTGGGAGGGTGCCTCGCTGAGCCGCACATTGCGCGGGATGATCGACTCGAAGACGTGGTAGTGGCGCCGCACCTCGCTGGCCACCTCGTGCGCCAGCTTGTTGCGTGGATCCCACATGGTAATGACGATGCCCTCGATGTCGAGCTTCGGGTTCAGCGTCTCCTTGATGCGATCGATGGTGCCCATCAGCGCCGTGATGCCCTCGAGCGCGTAGTACTCGGGCTGCAGGGGGACGATCACCCGATCAGCTGCCGCCAGCGCGTTCATCGTCAGGACTCCGAGGCTCGGAGGGGAGTCGAGCACCACGAAGTCGAAGCGCTGCGCTGCCTCCGACTCCAGCACTCGCCGCAGGTGCGTGCCCCGGTTCTCGTCCAGCAGTTCGTACTCGACGCCGACGAGATCGCTGCTCGAGGGCACGACCTTGAGCTGGTCGATGGGCGTGTCCCGCATCACTTGGTCGAGAGTCGCTGCGCCGATCAGCGCGTCGTACACCGTGAGCTCCACGTCGCCGCGGTGCACGCCGACCCCGCTCGAGGCGTTTGCCTGCGGATCCAGGTCGACCAGCAGGGTAGGGCGCTCCGCGGCCGCGAGACTCGCCGACAGGTTCACGGCGGTCGTGGTCTTTCCGACGCCGCCCTTCTGGTTGGCGATGGCGATGATGTGAGGAGGAGCCATTCGATCCGTACTGCGCGATCCGCGCGACCGCCTTCTACACGGCGATTCGCTGCCGCGCCCACCCTAAGCAGTGGGGACCGAACTCTTATCGAAATTCACGCAGCGACTCTCGTTTTCTTGGTCGGCCTGGGGTCCTGTCCTACTCTGTGCGCAGATGTAGGTGCAAGTGGTTAAGTTCATCACACAGCGCACGAAGTCCCGTCCCAGCCAGCAGCGAAAGCACATCGATTCTCGGTTCTTCGCCGATTCAGAGGTGGCGGGCCAAGTCGCGACCGAGCGCATCTTGCAGCAGCACTTTTGGTGCCCCGAGAGCCCCAGTGGCCCTGCCCAACTGGTCTCGATGGTCACTGGCTTTGGTCGTCCCGGCGATCCGAGCGCTCCTTCTTCCAACCGCCCGTAGCTCCAACGAATCCGCTCCGCACTCCGGAGTGAACCCAACCCTGCCAGGAGGACCGATGGCCCCCCGACCGTCTTACCGAAGCTTCGACGACTTTGCGCGCGAGGAGATCCACAGCAACTTGCGACCCACGTGGTCCATCGATGACGTGGAGGATCCCAACCGCCAGGAGATCGACTTCGACCATGATCCCTTCGAAGCCATGCTCGACTCAGCCGAGTACGAGGACGACGACGAAGACGAATAGCTTACGGCGAGCGATTCATTCGCTCTCCGATGTCCCTCCCGGGACCACGCCCCCTGCGGAACTGCCTCCCGCGGGGGGCTCTTCTTTTGTTCGCGTGCGCCATTGACCGACCAGCTCCGCGGCTCATGGCTCCAGCCCGATTTGCGCTGTTCCGCCAGGATCCAGGGTTGGGGGGGAGGCGCGTCGTCCGACTCCGCTCGGCCAAGCGTGGCGCCGGGGCCGGTTTGGGTTGACCTTGCGTGGCTTGCATGGCAGAGCCGCTCTCCTTCCAATGCAGGTCAACGTACAAAAGCTGAGCCCCGTCCTGGTCGAGTTCGATGTCGAGATCGAGTCGGGACGTGTCCAAGAGGAACTGAACAAGGCCTACATGGCGCTGTCGAAGTCGGCGCGCATCAAGGGCTTCCGCAAGGGCAAGGCACCACGTCAGGTGCTGCAGCGGATGTTTGGACCGCGGGTGGCCGCGGACGTTGCCCAGAAGCTGGTCGACGAGAGCTTCCCGAAGGTGGTGAGCGAGCAGCAGGTGCAGCCGGTGAACAATCCGGCCATCGAGCCCGCAGAGCTCAAGCAGGGCGCTCCGTTCTCCTACAAGGCGCGCTTCGAAGTCGTGCCCGAGATCGAGAGCGTCGAGTACGAGGGCCTGGAGGCCAAGCGCCCGAGCAAGTCGGTGACCGACGCAGCCCTCGACGAGGAGCTCGAAGCCCTGCGCAAGGCGCACAGCACCCTGGAGCCTCCCAAGGAGGCCCGCGCGTCCAAGGAAGGTGACTTCGTCACCGTGGATTTCGAGGTGACGGTCGACGGCTCGGTGGTCGACGACGCCGGCGCGACCGACCTCCCGATCGAGCTCGGGTCCAAGTCCGTCTTCGCCGAGATCGAAGAGGCGCTGATCGGCAAGCAGGTGGGCGACACGGCGGAGGCGACCTTGGACATGCCAGCTGGTCACCCCCACAAGCGCTTGGCCGGTAACAAGGCCACCTTCAAGCTCACGCTGAAGGAGCTGAAGGAGCGGGTGTTGCCAGCGCTCGACGACGAGTTCGCCAAGGACGTCGACGAGGCCTTCGGCAGCCTCGACGATCTGAAGCAGAACGTGCGCGAGCAGCTCGAGAAGAAGGCGGAAGAAGACGCCGAGAACAAGCTGGCCGAGCGCCTGGTCGCCGAGCTCTGCAACAAGAACCCGGTGCCGGTGCCGCCGTCGTTGGTGGAGCGTCAGTCCCAGCTCACCGAGCGCGAGATCCTGCAGCAGGCCTGGATGCAGGGCCAGCGCGGCAATCAGCTGAACGAGGAGCTGCGAGCACGGATCGCGGTCGACAGTGAGGTGAAGGTTCGCGCGGGGCTCCTGATGGCGGCAATCGCCAAGAAGGAAGAGATCAAGATTGGCGATCCCGAGATCGAGGAGGGCCTCAAGGAACTCGCCGAGCAGACCGGGAAGAACGTGGCCAAGCTCCGCGCCGAGTACCGCGAGCCCCAGAAGCGCGAGATGCTGATCGGAATGATCCTCGAGAACAAGGTGCTCGACCTGATCGAGGGCAAAGCGAAGATCGAAGACGAGTGATGCCCGGCAGCGCCTGGGAGCGCGGCTGCTATGGACTCACGACCCTAGCGACACTAGAAGAGGTGGGATGATCAAGCGACCGGAGACTCGGGCCCAGGCTCTCGACGTACTCGAGCGTTCAGGCGACTACTTGGAGCGCACCCGCGCGGGGGTGATTTACCCGCACGTGGTGGAGACCACTCACCGCGGCGAGCGCACGTGGGACATCTTCAGCCGTCTGCTGAAGGACCGCATCGTGTTCATCGGCAGCGGCATCGACGACGATGTGGCCAACATCGTGATCGCTCAGTTCCTGTTCCTCGAGAGCGAGGATCCCGACAAGGAACTCCAGCTCTACATCAACTCGCCCGGCGGCGTGGTCACGGCGGGCCTCGCGATGTACGACACGATGCAGTACGTCCGCTGCCCGGTCAGCACGATCTGCATCGGTCAGGCGGCGAGTATGGGGGCTTTGCTGCTGTGCGCCGGGGAGAAGGGGCGTCGCTTCGCGCTGCCCAACGCCCGTATCATGATCCACCAGCCCCTTGGTGGTGCGCGAGGCCAGGCCACGGACATCGAGATCCAGGCTCGGGAGATCCGTCACGCCAAGGACGTGGTGGTCAACATCCTCGTCGCCGCGACGGGCAAGGACAAAGAGCAGATCCACAAGGACATCGATCGCGACTTCTACATGAGCCCAGCGCAGGCGAAGGAGTACGGGATCATCGACGAGATTTTCGACTCGACGACGAAGAAGTGAATCGCGCTTCGACCTCGCCCATGCAGTGGGGGCGCGTCGGGTCCAGGGCACGCGGATGGCCGCCGAGGGTGGGGTCATCCGCGTCTCGGTTTGTGGCACGCGAGCCCCTGGTCTCGCTCTCCACGCACTCGTTTGGCTTGCGTTTCCGTGACCTTGCACGACTCCTTTGACAGTGTTCCTTGAGCCGTGGGGACGCGCTCACCCAGTGGGGCATTCAGCTCGGGAATTGCGGCGATTTGCTTCGCCTTTCGCGGACTGGTCGGGGGAGAGGGCGGGCGCCAGATCACGTCTCGGGATGGGAAGCTGACCAGCGGCCACTTAGGAGCCGTCCGTGCCGCGCCGTTAGCTTGCTACGGTAGGCCACCGGTTCTACCCTTCCTGAGGCCCAGCCTGGACGGGAGCATTCCTGGGCTCTTCTGATGGTTCCAGACCTCGTGAGTAGAGATCGCGCAGCACCAACCAGTCCGCCTGCAAGGAGCAGCGCAGGATTCGTTGCAGCCCCGAACGAGCGGGGCCAAAAACGCACGCCACGGCCTCGCTCTGAGGGGCGTCCGCGGTAGAACTAAGACAAGTCACCAGCATCGAGAGAAACCAGTGGAGCGACGGCGAGACGACTCAAACGGCAACTTGTGCTGCTCCTTCTGCGGCAAGTCCCAGAAGGAAGTGAAGAAGCTCATCGCGGGGCCGACCGTGTACATCTGCGACGAGTGCATCGCGCTGTGTAACGACATCATCGCGGAAGAGGTCGAGAAGGAGGAGCCCAGCGACGGGTCGGATCCGATCCCGAAGCCCGAGGAGATCAAATCGATCCTCGACGAGTACGTGATCGGTCAGATGCGCGCGAAGAAGATCCTCTCGGTAGCGGTGTACAACCACTACAAGCGCATCGACTCGAAGGTCTCCGCGGACGACATCGAGCTCTCCAAGAGCAACATCATGCTGCTCGGGCCCACGGGTAGCGGCAAGACGCTGCTCGCCCAGACCCTCGCGAAGATCCTCAAGGTGCCCTTCGCGATCGCAGATGCGACCACGCTGACCGAAGCGGGGTACGTCGGCGAGGATGTGGAGAACATCATCGTTCAGCTCCTGCAGAACGCTGATCACGACGTCGAGCGCGCACAGCGCGGCATCGTCTACATCGACGAGATCGACAAGATCAGCCGCAAGAGCGACAACCCTTCCATCACCCGCGACGTCTCGGGTGAGGGCGTGCAGCAGGCGTTGCTCAAGATCATCGAGGGCACCGTCGCGAACGTGCCGCCGAAGGGTGGTCGCAAGCATCCTCAGCAAGATTTCCTGCAGATCGACACCACGAACATCCTGTTCATCTGTGGAGGTGCCTTCGTTGGACTGGACCAGATCATCCAGCGCCGCCTGGGCCAGAGCCGCCTGGGTTTCGGTGCGGAAATCAAGAGCAAGAACGAGCTCCGGCTCGGCCAGCTGCTCGAGTCGGTCCAGCCCGAAGACCTGCTGAAGTTCGGGCTGATCCCCGAGTTCATCGGCCGCTTGCCGGTGATCGCGACGCTCCACGAGCTGACCGAGGACGCCTTGGTCGACATCCTGACGAAGCCCAAGAACAGCCTGGTGAAGCAGTATCAGCGCCTGTTCGACATGGACGGCGTCAAGTGCACCTTCACCACCGCGGCCCTGTCTGCGGTGGCCAAGCGAGCCATCGAGCGCGAGAGCGGCGCTCGTGGGCTGCGCGCCATCATCGAGGAGTCGATGCTGGAGATCATGTACGAGATCCCTTCGAAGAAGGGGGTCAAGGAAGTGGTCATCAACGAGGACGTGATCACCAAGAAGGACACGCCCCTGATCGTCTACGAGAAGGAAGCGGAGCTCGCCTGAGTCCGAGATTTCCGTACGGTATAGTTTTGCTGGGCGCCATCGTGGCGCCCAGCGCGTCTGAAGCCACCTGAGTTCAAACCACCGAAGCCAGCGCCTACCAGGCGCGAACCTCGCCCCCCCCGGGCAGCCAACTCACCACTCGCCAGGGCCTGCATGTTTTTCAAGAACGACAAAGATCCCGCTGGAGCACGCCGCCCCCTCCCAGCGCTCCCACTGCGGGACATCATCGTCTTTCCCCACATGGTGTCTCAGCTCTTCGTCGGGCGTGAGAAGAGCATCGCTGCCCTCGACGACGCGATGAGCCGAGAGAAGGAGATCTTCCTGGCGGCTCAGAAGAACGCGAAGACCAACGACCCGACGCCCGACGACATCTACACCGTCGGTACCATCGGCATCGTGGTGCAGCTGCTGCGCCTCGCGGATGGCACGGTGAAGGTGCTGGTCGAGGGCCGCCGCAGAGCCCGCATCAAGCGCTACGTCGAGACCCGGAATTACTTCGTGGTCGACGCAGAGGAGCTGGTGGAGAACGTCTCCGCGGACGTCGAGGTCGAGGCGTTGATCCGCAGCGTGCAGAGCAC
>JAGQIY010001189.1 GCA_020430865.1 Myxococcales bacterium | reverse complement strand
CCCTCGAATTGGGGTTGTCGTCAAGCCAACCAAACGAGGGCAGCGGCCAGTTCACCGCCATGTAGCTACCGTCCCGCATCTGCGGCCAGAAGCTGCCTTCGTCCCCAAGCGTACCGACTCGCCAACAACTGCGGGGGGCACCGAATAGTTTCCGCAGAGTAATGCTCAGCTCGAACATCGTCATGCCCAGCTGCCGCGCAATGTGGAAGAAGTAGCGAGCGTTCTCGTAGCGTTTCTCGCTGCTGTGCTTGACCAGCTTGGTGAGCTCGTAGCGCTGGTAGGCGATGGCGTGGAACGCCGAGACCAACGTCGGATGCAACAAGCTCAGGTACTTGTGCCCCCAGATGGTCTCGCCGACGTCGGGCGCCAGGCGCTCGATGTCGGCTTGAATCTGCTCGAAGTCGGGGTTTGGATCGGACTCTGCGGTGCTCAGCACTCCGTGCGCGGCGATGAGCTGATCCCGCTGTCGTCTCGCGATCGCGATGGCGCCTTCCAGGGCGAGCGGGACCTGCTTCTGCGGAGTCCCCGTCGCCCACTCCTGGGTCTCCGCGCTCTGATACAGCCCAAACTTGAGCGCGCTGCCGCCGGTGATGCTCCCGAACCAGCCCCCAAACTCCTCATCATCCTTGAACTCGAGCCAGTAGACCAGACTGTCATGATTGCCTCGAGCGTGCATGTGCAAGAGCAGCGCTTCCCCGTCCAGCTTGCTCAAAGCATCTGGACCGAACCTCTCACGGAAACGCGAACGCTGTTGGTCCACCAGGACGCGCGAGGGGATCTGGCCGGCGCGTTTGGCTTCGTCGAACGCCTCCTTCACGGTTCTGGCAACCTTGATCCCGACGCGCGCGTTCGAGTGCTCTTCCTCTTCTAGCTCCAGCTCGAGCAGGTCCTGCGCCTTCTCTTTTCCACGTGAGTACGTGTCATGCACCGCCTGCTTGACAGCCTCGGGGTCGAGCTGGTCGAGTGATGCATCGCCGCTGGCTTCCCACAGGCCTCGCTTCGGGTTCTCGAGCCAACCCGTCTTCTTGAGGTAGCTGCGAGCCCAGGTCATGTGATAGCTCGCTTCGCTCTGATCGGGCCGAGTCTCACTGTGAGGAACGGACAGCTGTTCTTCTGTGAGCCCCATCTCCTTCACGACGAGGTCATCGAGCTCCTGGATCGGAAGCGGACGCCCCTCACGTCGCAACACGCTGACGATGGGCACCATGTACTCGTGAAACGCGGGAAGGCTCGGCATGACCTCCCACCGTAGCAACCAACGCGGGTCCATGTGCCTCGAAAGCGGCACGCACCCCCAAGGGTGAGCGCTTAGGCTTGTTAGCTGCGATCCCGCGAGGACGCCGTAGCGCTTCCGCGAGGCTTCGGTGCTGGTCCGCACCGGGCGTGCCGCGTTCACCTGTCGGTCCTTCTCCAGCTCGGGCCTGTTCGACCTCTCGCCGGGCGAACCCCAATGGTTTGGGCCGTCCGCCGCGTCTATTGAGGGCAGATCCGGCTTTTGGTACGGTGCGCCGCTTGAGGAAAACGCGGGCCACCGGTCCTGCAGCAACCCACGAGCAACCTGTCAGGCCGCCCCTTGGTCGGGCGCGTGAGCCAGCCCCATGACCGACTTCGAGCTAACCGTTCCGCCGCTGCGCGCTCCCCGCGTCGCCATCCCCCAATCCGAGATCGACTACGTGCTCAGCGCTCAGTTGGTCGTCGCCTGGGCGGGTGAGGGCGGAGAGGAGAAGCGACTCGATTGGTGGCGCACCGATCTGATCTCCGAGTTTGGGGGGGAGGACCTCTTTCGCCGACTGCTCCCACACACGTGGCGCTGGGGTGTCTTCCAAGCCGCGCGAGAAGCCGCGAGCCGTAAGGACGCCGAGCTACGCGCCAGGGCGCACGACGCGGACCGCATCTACTCGCTGTTCAGCCTCGGCTTCGACGTCGATGAACGTATCGAAGAGCGCCTGATGGACCTGAAGCGCGCGTCAACGGAACCAACGGAAGCGTTGCCCATCCTCGGCAGCGTCTTCAAGCCGACCTGGAACCGAGACTCGGTGGCTGAGTGGTTCACGGCGCAAGCCTCTCCGAACGTGGACAACGCGCCCGTCGGTCGACGCATCAAGGGCGCGCCGCCCGCAGGGCTCGAACAAAGGGTGCGCTTGCTGGTCGCAGCCCTCGTCCCCCTCGCGGAGGAATACCCACTCCCTCACTTCGTGATGGAGAAATGAATCCGCAGGGCAACGCCATCAGCATTCGCGCAGAGACTCAGGAGCTGCACACGCGTCTGCTCAAATGCGCCCTAGAGGTGAACGACGCGCGCGCCTATTGGCAACACGCGGTCCCGGGCACCGCCGCCGAGCCACAACGGGCCTTCAACGAGTATTGGTTTGGCGCTCGAAGCCTCGCCCGGGTGGAGGTACTGCTGGCAAACATGCGCGCTCGCTTCGACGCCTTCCCTCACGGCCTCCGAGTGCTGACGCGCTGGGGCGACATGTCCGTCGACACGCGCAACTTGGTGTGTCACTGGCACTTGCAGCTGAGCGACCCGCTGTATCGCGCGTTCACGGGTGACTATCTGGTCACGAGGCGAGCCGAGCAGCGCGAGCAAGTGACGAGAGATCTCACCATCCGCTGGGTGAGTGAGCGCGGCTTGGAGCGCTGGACCATGGCGACACGAATTCAGTTCGCGAGCAAGCTCTTGTCGAGCGCCTTTGCGGCTGGGCTGGTGGGCACCAATCGCGATCCTCGCCCCCTTACCCTCCCGCGCGTGCCCGACGAGGCCTTGGAATACCTGCTGTACGCGCTGCGCCAGATCGAGTTTGCTGGGTCGCTCACGAGCAACCCGTACCTGAGCTCCGTGGGGCTGGAGGGTGCCGACCTCGAGAACCGGCTCTACAACCTCCCTAGCATTCGCTACTCGCGGCAATCGGATCTGGTGGACTTCGGTTGGCGCTACCCAGATCTCGAAGCGTGGGCGAGGGTCACCCTCGGGCACGACGGTGGTGGTGCGATCACCCAGGGAGCAAGAGTATGAGCAGTCAGTCTCTCGCCAACCTGAGCCACATCGACAAGGCGTGCGCCGCGCTCCGCAAGGACCTGATCCACAAGGACGGCCCTCGCATCAGTACCATGCGGAACTACCGTTTCGCGATTCTGCAATACCCACCCGACGAAGAGTTCCGCCTCCGCTCCAAGATCCAGTCGCTCACCACGGAGCTCGTGCAGACGGGCAACTGGACGGTGCTGACCATCAACCTACAGCAGCTGCTGCTGCAGCGTATCCGCGCCCAGGGCGAGGGCTGGGCGCCCCGGGTGATGGAGATGGAGCGGCGCATGGCCGGCATCGATCCGAAGCGCGGCCTCAACTATCTCACGGACAAGATCACCCAGCTGATCGAGGGCCCCGAAGGCATCGCAGCAGACTGCAGTCGCATCATTCAGGCGCACGCTGAGGCCCATCCGGAGAAGATGGACCAATCCCTGGCGTTGATCGGACGCGCCGGCGCGCTCTACCCCTTCCTGAGGTCGTCCGCGCTGCTTCGCCACCTCGACGGGCGCACGAGCAACATCCCCGTCGTCCTGCTCTACCCGGGCACACGCAAGGGCCAGACCGGCCTGTCCTTCATGGGCAAGCTGGCCCCCGACAACGACTACCGACCCCGGATCTATCCGTGAGGCAACCATGCTGATCAAAGACCTCTTCGTTTCCGACGTCACGCGCGACATCCCTCCGGTCGTCTACTTCCACGAGCAGAACCCGGAGAAGCTCAAAGACGAAGTCGACGAGTACATCATCACCGGCGGCTGGCCCGAGTCACACCCGAACCACAAGCGTGTTCCGCGCGGAATCCATGAAGAGTACGTGCGGCTGCTCACCGGGATCGCCGAGGAGTACAGCAAGAAGGGCGGGCCCGAGCTGCCTTGCGCCTGGATTTCAGGCTTCTACGGCTCCGGTAAGTCGAGCTTCTCCAAGCTCCTCGGGCTCGCCCTGGACAACCAGGTCTTGCCCGATGGGCGAACCCTGGCAGAGGCTTGGCTCAAGCGCGACACCTCGCCCAACGCGAAGGCGCTGCGAGACGCCTGGGCGCGCTTGATCCAGACCGTGAACGAGCCCCTCGCGGTGGTCTTCGATGTGGGCAGCATGGCGCGGGACAACGAGCACGTCCACGGCGTGGCGATCCGTCAGCTGCAACGTCGCCTCGGCTACTGCGCCGACGCACTGGTCGCCGACTTCGAGCTGAACCTCGAACGCGACGGCGAGTACGACAAGTTCCTGCAGTGCGCCGAGCGCACCCTCGGCAGCCCGTGGACTCAGGTGAAGGATCGCGCCCTGGTGGAGGAAGACTTCTCCCTGGTGCTGAGCGAGCTCTATCCGGAAAAATACACCGACCCCATGAGCTGGTTCACCAGCCGCGCTGGCACCCACACCCGCTCGGAGTCCCCGGAAGAGGCGGTGAAAGCCATCGGCGACATGCTCAGGTTCCGCGCCAACGGCCGCACGCTGTTCTTCGTGGTCGACGAGGTGTCCCAGTACGTGATCAACAACCGCGATCGCGTGGATCGCCTGCGTGCCTTCGCCACGGCGCTCGGCAGCGGCCTTCGGGG
>JAGQIY010001188.1 GCA_020430865.1 Myxococcales bacterium | reverse complement strand
GCGGCGTGGGCGGCGATCTTGTAGGCGATGCAGCCCTGCTTGACGTCGTCCTTCTTGGGCAGGCCCAGGTGCTCCTTCGGCGTCACGTAGCAGAGCATCGCGGCGCCGTGGTAGCCTGCCGCCGTGGCGCCGATGCAGCTCGTGATGTGGTCGTAGCCTGGAAACACGTCGGTCACCAGCGGTCCGAGCACGTAGAAGGGCGCGCCGTGACACAGGCGACGCTGGAGCTTCATGTTGTACTCGATCTGGTCGAAGGGGACGTGACCTGGTCCCTCGACCATCACCTGACATCCCTTGCGCCAGGCCTTCTCGGTCAGCTCACCCAGGGTCGCGAGCTCCGCGAGCTGCGCTTCATCCGTCGCGTCTGCCAGGCCGCCGGGGCGCAGGCCATCGCCCAGGGAGAACGAGACGTCGTACTCGCGCATGATGTCGCAGATCTCGTCGAAGTGCGTGTACATCGGGTTCTCCTTCCCGTGCACCAGCATCCACTTCGCGAGCAGGGAACCGCCGCGACTCACGATGCCGATCACGCGCTTCTGCACCAGGGGCAGGTGCGCGCGCATCACGCCCGCGTGAATCGTGAAGTAGTCGACGCCCTGCTTGGCCTGATGCAGCAGCGTCTCCATGATGATCTTCTCGGTCAGATCTTCGATCTTGCGGCCAAGGATCATCGAGTAGATCGGCACCGTGCCGATCGGCACGCGCGCGTTCCTGATGATCGCGTCGCGGCAAGCGTCGAGATCGCCGCCGGTCGAGAGATCCATCACCGTGTCCGCGCCCCAGCGTTCCGCCCAGCGCAGCTTCTCCACCTCTTGCTCGGTGCCCGAGGAAATCGGCGACGCGCCCATGTTGGCGTTCACCTTGGTCTTCGACGCGCGACCGATGCTCATCGGGTCGAGCTGGTAGCCAAGATGGACCTTGTTGGCGGGGAGGATCAGCCGCCCGGCGGCGACCTCGACTCGCACCTGCTCTGGCGTCAAGTGTGGCTCCCGCGCGGAAACGCGCTTCATCTCGGGGGTTATGGTGCCGAGGCGTGCGTGCTCGAGCTGCGTGACCGCAGAGAAGCCAGCGGGTGCGACCCAGGTGTCGTCTTGCTTGGACCAGCCGCCGGGCATGAAGTCCCACGCCGTCTTGTCCGAAGGCGCCGGCATGCCGGGGGTGTCCGGCGACGAGAAGGTGCGGGGGCCTCCGATGTCAGCGCGGTTCGCGAATGAGCCGGGAGTGGTCCCCTCGGCGGTGCTGGACGGATTGTGGGCGCCGCGCAACGGCAGGCTGTGATCGGTCATCTGGTTCTTCCTCTTTGGCTTTCACTCACCGCGCTCGTGTCTGCGCAGTGCTGCTCGCGGACAATCGCCGTCGCGGAGAAAGAGAGGAGAACTGTCGCTTCCCTACGCCGGTGCAAACCGGATCAGGTTCGACGGGTCCTTCTCAGCAGCCTTCGCGGGGCGTTTTCGCCTCGCTGGGGCTGCGCCCCGAGCAACGGCGAGCAATGTAACGCGACGTGACGTGCAGCGGTAGGCGATTCGCCAATCTCTCCGGTTCTGGCGTAGTTTCTGGCGGTGCGCTCCACCCGCGAAGCTCCTGGCTGCGCCTGGACCTGGCAAGCAGCGTTGCGCCTCTGCGTGATCGTGGCTCTTTGCCTGCTCGCGCTGGGGCTCAGCTTCAGGGCGACCGAGCCTCCGGCTCCGCTGACTCGCGATGCCGCGCCGGAGCAGCTGTCCGCGGAGCGCGCCGCGGAGACGTTGGATCTGGTCCTTGGTGTCGGTCCTCACCCGGTGAGCAGCGATCGCAACCGGGAGGTCCGAGATCGGATCCTCCGGGAACTGAGAAGACTTGGGTACGCGCCCAGGCAGCAACATGCCCTGAGCTGCAGGCCTGGGGTCTGCGCCGAGGTCGACAATCTCTTCGTCATCATCCCGGGTAGCGATCCAAGCGGCGGTTCCATCCTGCTGGCGTCGCACTACGACTCGGTGCCCGCCGCACAGGGCGCCGCGGACGACGGCATCGGTAGCGCGAGTCTGCTGGCACTGGCCCGCGCTCTCCGCCACCGAGCGCCGACCAGGCAGCGCCTGGTGCTGCTGTTCAGCGACGGAGAAGAAGCGGGTCTGCTGGGGATGCGAGCGTTCACGCGCCATGAGGACTTTCGTGACGTGCGCTACGTGGTGAACCTCGAGGCGCGGGGCAACCGCGGCCCAATGCTGCTGTTCGAGACGGGGACAGGCGACGCACCGCTGGTCGCGGCCTACGCAGGACACGCGCGGCACCCCCTGACCAGCTCACTGTTCCAGAGCATCTACCGCAGGCTGCCCAACGACACCGACTTCAGCGTAGCGCTGCGGGAGCGACGGCGCGGGCTGAACTTCGCGTGCATCGAAGGCGTCGAGCACTATCACACCAGCCACGACGACCTCGAACACCTCGATCGAGGAACGCTGCAGCATGGCCTCGACAACCTGGACGCCGCGCTGGCTGGGATCGACGCCGTGGCTGGCTCCCCGGAGGCTGGGCCGATCGCCGCAGAGCCCAACTATTTCGATCTTCTGGGCGGCCCCGTCGTCTTCTTGCCCCGTTGGCTTGGCTACTGGGCGACGCTCTTCGGCCTGCTCGGTCCCTGCCTCATTGCCGCATGGCAACGCAGGCGCGTGCGATGGCGCAGCCTCTTCGCGACGCTCGGCTACGTCGCCGTCGGACTGCTGGTCAGCACCGCGTGCTGTGTGGGCCTGCAGTCCTTGCTCCACTACACGGGCCGGGTCCCTGCGCCGTGGGTCGCTCACGCGGACTGGATCTTGGTGACCGGTGCTGGGCTGGGCCTGACTTGGCTGCTCTGGCAAGCTGGCGTGAATCGCGGCTCACCCGGCCTCACGAACCTGGAGCAGAGCATCTCGAGCGGGATCTGCTTCGGCTTGCTCGCCGTGACGTTGCTCGGCCTGCTGCCCGGAGCCGCCTACCTCGCCTACCTCCCCAGCCTGGGTCTAGCGCTTCTCAGCCTGGCGAGCGCGCTCCTCGAACTTTCGCAGCGGCGAAGGAGCCACCGCGGCCTACAGTGGATGGTCTGGGGGCTGGGCGCGTGCCTGAATTTCTGCGTGGCAATACTCTGGCTTCCGGTACTGATCCAGCTGTACGCTGCGCTGGGGTTGATCGCCCTGCCTGCATTCGGCGCGCTCTGGTTGTTCTGGGGCCTCAGCTGGCTCGCGCTCATGCCCGCCCAGAGCCGGCGACTGCTGCCCTGGACCCTGGCCATTCTCGTGGTGTGTGTCGGCGTTTCACTGCTCCAGACGCCCTACTCCCCCGAGGTCCCGCAGCGCGCGTCGGTTGGCGTCACCTACGACGTCACCAGCAGGCGCGGCCGCGTTCTGGTCGACACCAGCCACGGGCCCGTGCCCGAGAAACTGGCGAAGCTGCTCGAGATCGATCGCTGGGGCGAGCCGAGCTTCCCCTGGCTCGGCGGCTGGCTCGACCAGACGGCGAGCGGCCCGAGCGACTGGCACAGCCCGATCCGCTCCGGCCTACGCCTGGTGAGGCGCGAGGCATTTCCTGATGGTGTTCGCTACGAGTTCGACCTGCGACGCCAGGTGTGGACCGAGGCCGTGAGCCTCAACCTGCCCCAGGGCAGCTCGGTCGAGCTCAGCTTCGAGCTCAGCAGCGGGGAGAGTCGAGTCGCCGAACCAAGACTGGTGCGAGGGTCCCTGGGCGCAGCCCAATCCGCGCCGAGTGGCTGGCAGCGCTGGCTCTACCTGGGGAGCTCTCGTCAGCCGCTCCGGGTCCAGCTGAAGACGGCGAGTCTCTCGAAGCTGACCCTCCTGGTGTGCGAGCACCGCTTCGAGCTACCAGACGAGTGGGCGCGCCGGGTGGAAGCGCTCCGCCCTTCAAACGCCGTGGCCTCCCAGTTCGGAGACAACACCGCAATTTGCCACACGGAAACCTTCTGAGTCTAGCAGGCCCAGCGCGTCGGCGCGCACTGGCAAGGTTCGAACCGGGCCTCCGCTCGGCGGCGCCGCTCACAGGGGCTGCGCCAGGGCGCGCTCGAGCTCTGCGGCGCGCCCGGGGTCGATACCGCTCAGGGTGTACTGTTGCTGCTGCGCGGCGGGCATGTTGCCGGCGCGGGCGAAGCACAGCGCGAGCTCGAACAGGACGTCGGGATTTCGCGGAGAGAGACGCAGCGCGTGCTGGTAGGGAGCGACCGCCTCCGCGTAGCTACCGAGACGTGCCAGCGTGCTCGCGAGCTTGAGCTGCGCCTGCAGGTCGTTGGGGCGTAGCAACGCGACCTGGCGCAGCGCGGCCACCGCCTCGTCCAGGCGCCCCAGCTGCAGCAAGATCCGGCTCGTGTTGGCGTAGATGTCAGGGTCTTCGAGGCCGAGTTCGAGCGTCGAGCGATACGCTCCCAAGGCCTCGTCTAGGCGCCCGACCCGCATGTAGACGAAGGCCAGCGCTGCCCGCAGGACTCCGTCGCTCGGGCTCGCTTCCACCGCAGCCTCGAGCTCCTTCGTAGCTTCGACATCGCGTCCGAGGTGGGTGAGAGCCAGGCCGAGTCCAGTGCGCGCGGCCACCAGGCTGGGGTCCATGCTCAGTGCCTTGCGGAAACTTTCGATGGCCTCGGAGTGACGACCTTGGGCGCTGAGCAGCGCTGCCCGCTGCCGGACGTAGTCGCCGTTCTCCGGAGCCAGCGCGCAGGCCTTGTCCACGCTGGCCAGCGCTGCCGCGGGATCCCCGAGCGCGGTCTGGGCGCGAGCGAGGTCGAAGAGGACCGCGGCGTTGCTCTGATCGAGCTGGCTCGCCTGGTCGAGTCTGATCTTGGCCTCTGGGTTGCGCCCCGCCTTGAGCAAGCAGCGGCCGAGCGCGTAGACCATCTTCGGGTCCTGCGAGCTGCGCTCCACCAGCTGTTGATAGGTCGAGATGGCCTGATCGAGTCTACCGGTGCGCTCACTCGCCTCCGCGAGCAGCTCTTGAGCCTCGATGTCCGCCGGGTTCAGGTTCAGCGCCGTGCGCGCCTCGTTGCCCACGTCCTCGAAGCGCTCGAGCTCCTTGTAGCAGCGGGCCAGCTTGACGTGGGCGCGGGCGTTGCTCGGCTCCGCGGCAGCGACGCGCTCGAGCCAGGCGGCAGCTTGCTGTTGTCTTCCCTCGGATACGAGCAAGTCAGCGATCTTCGCGGGGACCCCAGGCAGCGTCGGATCCACGCCGAACGCCGACTCGTAGGCCTCGATGGCTCCGGCCGTCCGCTGCGCGTCGAGCCGCGCCTCAGCGAGTTGTAGACGCAGTGGTGCGACCGCCGGTGCCAAGCGTACGAGCTCTTCGAGCTGCTCGATGTGCTCGTCCTTGCGCCCGGTCCGCTCGTACGCCGATGACAGCTGTGCCCGCAGCACCCGGCTCTCCGCCTCTCCCTTGAGCGCCGTCCGCAACGGGAGGATCGCCTCCTCGAAGCGCTGGGCGCGGATCAGCAAGCCACCGAGCTCGCCGAACATCGCATACTCCTCGGGCGCGGCCTGGGTCGCCCGGGTCAGCTCCGCGATCGCCTCTTCCATACGCTCGAGCGCCATGTAGTTGCGCGCCAGGCCCTGTCGTGACTTCACGTCGTCGGGCGCGATCCCGAGCAGCTGTTTGCGCGCCTGCATCGCGCTGCGGTGGTCGCCGAGCTGCTCGAAGCAGGCTGCTGCTTGACGGAACGCATCCGCAAAATCCGGGATCAGACGCGTTGCCTGACGGAAATGATTTGCTGCGTCCTGGGTACGCCCCAGGGTCATCAACGCGGACCCCAGCTCGAACTGCGCCTGACCGTCGTCTGACCTCTGGGCGACGACCTGAGCGAGGTTCGCCGCGGCGTCGGCGGCGTTGCCCGAGATCCGCAAGAGCTTGCCCAGGTCGAAGCGGATCCCCACCTCGTTCGGGTGCTGCTGCAGGACCGCCGAGAGCGTCTCGATGGCTTCTCGGGTCCGTCCAAGCTCCTTGAGCGAGCCGCCGAGATGTCTCGCCACCTCGGCGTTGTCGGGCTGGACCCACTGCACCTTCTCGAAGCACTCGACCGCCTCGGCGTGGCGACCACCACCCGCGTGCACTTGCCCGAGGGCCAGGAGCAGCTCCGGGTTGTTCGGGTCGACCTTCAGGCCACGACGCAAGGTCAACTCGGCTCCATCGGTGTCGCCAGCAGAGACCTGCGCCAAGGCGAGCTGGGCGATGGTCGTCACGTCCTGCGGCCGTTGAGACGCAGTCTTCTTCAGCGTATCGATCGCCTGATTCGTCTCACCCAGCACACGCTGAGACGTCCCGAGGTAGCCGAGCACGTCCAGATCCTCCGGCCGGCTCTCGAGCGCGCGCTGAAAGTGCCCCACGGCGACGGTGTGTTCGCCGAGCTTCTGGTACGAGAGGCCGAGCGCCACGCGCACTTCGAAGTTCGTGGGCTGGAGCTGAGCCGCCGCCTCGAGGGAGCGAATCGCCTCACGGTGTCGATCCAGCGAGCGGTACACCTCCCCCAGCCGCTGATGGGCGAGCGCGAGCTCCGGGCGCAGCTCGCAGGCGCGCTGCAGCGGTTCGAGCGCCTCCTCGAACCGCGCGAAGCCCTGGAGGATGCCGCCAATCTGCAGATGAGCATCCGGGTTCTCGGGTCGCACCTTCACCGAGCGCCGATACGCATCCAGGGCCTTGTCGAGGTTGCCCTCTGCTTGCTGGTGATTGGCGAAGGTGTCGAGCACGTCGGGATCCGACGGGTTGATCTCCACCGCGCGCTCCAGCGCTTTGGTCGCTTCCTCACGGCGATTCAGCTTGGAGTACGAGACGCCAAGGTTCGCCCAGGCATAGCCGGAACGCGGGTCGATGGAGGTGGCCTGCTCGAGCTCTGCAGCCGCTTCGATGTACTTGGCCAGGGAGTTGTAGGCCGCGCCGAGCCCGGCATGAGCCAGCCCGTTCGGGTTCTCGCTCTGCTTCTGGGCCTGCTCGAAGGCTTGCACCGCGGCTTCTGCCTCGCGTAGCCGCAACAACACCTGACCGTGCTCCACGGCGAGGTCGGGATCCTTCGGGCTGAGCTGCCGCGCGCGTTCGTAGGCAGTCTTCGCCTGATCGTCTCGTCCGAGCTCGCGGCATATCCGTGCGGATTCGTTCGCGGCCTCCACGTGGGCTGGCTCCAGGCGCAGCACCCGCTCGAACGCCTCGAGCGCCTGTTCCGGGCGGGAGAGCTTGCGCAGCGCACGTCCGCTCTGTTCCCAAGCCTCCAGGCAGTCGTGCTTCGACCCCAGAGCCCGCTGCATCAAGGCATGCAGCTCCTCGTGGCGCTCGAGGGCGGCCAGGGAGCGGCCGAGCTCCAGCATCAGCTCGAGCTCGGGCTGGGTGTTCAGCGCACCTTCGTAGGCCAGGACTGCGAGCTCGTGCTGCTCGAGCGTCGCGCGCAGGCGCGCGGCAGCAATCAGCAAGTCGTTTCTCTGAGGATTCAGGCGGATGGCCTTGTCGTAGGCTTCCACGGCGCGCTCGTTCTCACCGCGCGCCGCCGCCGTCTCGGCGAGCATCACGTAGCCGTCGAAGAAGTCCGGCTGGTGCTTGGTGGACTCGCCAAAGGCGTTGACCGCCTCCTCGCTGTTGCCGAGCTCACGGGCGACCAGCCCGAGCTGGTAGTGCGCCTCGGAGTTGTCGGGCTTGTGCTTGATCGAACGTCGGAACGCGTCGGCCGCCTCCGCGGGGCGTCCCATGCGTACCAGTGTGCGGCCCAGATGGAACCGCTTCCAAGGATCGTTGGGATGCAGCAAGAGCTGCGTCTTGAGTCGATCCAGCGTCTCCTCGAGTTGTTCGCTCATCGTCCCCGGGCAAAGCAGCCTAGCCGACTTGACCAGCGGCTTGGGGGTTCTTCGCCGAGGAACAATCGGATTTTGCTCGGCCGCGCTCGCGCGGTCGTTCAGTGCTGAAACGGGCAGCGACCGTTGGGGCAGTGGTCACGATCGTGAAACGCGTAGCGTTCGCGCTGGCCGCAACCCACGGCCTCGTAGTGCTCGTTCCCCATGTAGGTCACGCGGATCGCTCGCTCGTCGCAGTTGAACTCGGTCGCAGCCGACTCCCGCACCAACCCCTCGTTGCCACCACCGCAGCCGATCAACGTCCACGCACCCAGCACCCACAGCACCTGACGCAGTGCACCACGACGCTGGGGTTGCGGGATCACCTGAAATCGCTCCCGAAGGGCCGCACGTACTTGCCGTACACGAAGCCTTCGGTGCCTTTCAATTTGCCGTCCAGTACCTGAACGAACTGCCACTTACCGAAGCGATTGATCACCTTGAGCTGCGTGCCATCAGGCAACTTGCCGAGCAAGTTGGCTTCGCGTGCTGGCCGGGAGCGCAGGGCGAGGTACGGCTCCTTGTCCGTCGCAGTACCGAAGACCTCGTGCACCATCGCCCGCGGGGCCTGGAAGAACCCGGGCGGAAGCGAGGGCGCCTTCCTGTCCGCCACCGCCGGCGTGGGTTCTTCTGCTGGCTCGCGCTTGGACTCCGGCTCGTCCGGGGTTGGGGGTGAGTCGCTCTGCTCGGGTGCCGCGCTGACCGCGGCGGCAGCGGGAAGCTCGATCTTCGGCACGGGCTCCTGCGGATCGAGGCTCGACTGGAACTGGGAAGGCGGGAGCCGGGGCGGATCTGCGGCAGGCGACCGCACACTGAACCAGATCACCGCGACCGCCAGGCTCAACGCGCTGCCGACCAACGCGACGATGCCCGCCAGATGCAAGAAGTCGGCGAGAGGTCCTCGATCCGATGCCGTCATCGCGAGGAAGCGATTCAAGCGCAGGAAGGCAGGGGAACTGGGATCCGGGGGTACGACCTGAGACGACACGGCGTCTGCAGCCTTAGCCAAGAAGCGTCGATTGGCCCAAAAAAGCGGAGAGCGCTCCCCGTGCCGGGCAGACGCCGCGGTCGACGCTCCCTCACCCCCGAACAAACTCGCGCGTTCTGGCTGAAAGACCGCGTCTTCCAGCAGCTTGCGTGCCTATCCGCGCGGAGCGGCTAGAAACGCCGGGGCCGCTTCACACCGTCTCTCAAGAACGGGTTCAGCAGCAACGGCTCGAGCATCGGGCGGGTGTACGGATCCTGCTCTTCGAGCAGCTTGAGCGCGCCACGTAGGGCGATCTCGTAGTCTGGAGCCATGTCCTTCGGCCTCGCCATGGGTGAGTCACGCTGATCCGTCAGCTTACCCTGGAGCGCGGTCATGAAGTTGATGTAGTCGGTGAGCTGCTTGGGCGTGCCGGTGCCGTCCGAGTCTCGCGGAGGCGCTCCGAACTCGAGCAAAGGCAAGAACGCGCTCTCCATCGGAGAGAGCGGCTGCACCTCTTTCTCGCTACCGCTGCTCGCCGAGCCGTGCAGCCTGAGCAGGTTCCGCACGCGCGTTTCGTACTGACTCTTCTTGCGCTGCCAGAGCTGCCGCCCCGCCTTCGACAGCTCGCTCTCGCTGACGTGGATCCGCGCATTTTCCGCAAGGGAACGAATGAGGCGGAGGTAGGGCCACTCGGGCTCCGACAAGGCGCCATACATCTTGATCGCCTCGGCGTCGGTCGCCGGCTTCTTCACCTCGATGTCGAGGAACAGCTCGCGCCACTGCTTCTCGTAGGTCGTGAAGTAGCGATCGCGCAGCTTCTCCATCACCTCTTCCGTCTGAGTCTCGCTGTCCTTCACGCTCTCGGCGAGCACCCAGGTCTCCGTCTCCAGCTGCACCTTCTGGGAGTTCAAGACCTTCTTGATCTGCAGGTAGCCTTCCTTGGTGTAGGCACCCTGGACCTGGACGTTCTTCCTTGGCGTGACCCACTTCGCCGACTCTCCGTAGAAGAAGTCGCTCATGCGGATCGGCGCGACATCGCTGTTCGCGTCGCGCACCAGCATCGTGTACAGGCGATCGACGCGAGGCGCCTTCAACATGGTCTGCCGGGAGTGGTCGATCAGCTGCTTGTCGTGGTCCCAGGGTCGGGCTTCGCCCTCCTTCATCATCCGCAGGTAGAGCTTGGCGTGGGGGAGCAAGAGCTTGGCGTCTTCCTCGGGCTTGCTCGAGCGCAGCGCCTTCGCCCAGTAGCGCGCGACTTGCTTGGCGGCGAACTCGACATCCAGGCGCTCGGTGTCACCGAGCATCAGGTACAGCTTGAGCTGGTCATACTGCTTGCTGAAGGTGTCGCCCTCGGCGTCGGCCACCTTGAAGGCCCGCAGCTGCGCCTCGAGCTCGGGGCGAGTGGAGACCGTGAATCCCTTGTGCATCTGCTCGATGTAGATGCTGCGCACGGGCTCCAGGAGGTTGCCGCCAGTGTACATGCCCCAGCGCATCCCCGTTGGCGGCCCGTCGTCGTCCCAGCCCTTGAGCTGCAGGTAGAGAGAGCGCAGGTTGTCCAGCTTCGCGAGCTTCTCCGGCAGCGGAGAGGAGTCGTTCCAGTTGATGCTGCTCGCCGACCGACTCACCGCTTCGACACGGCTCACGAGACTCTGATTGCGACCGAAGGTGATCGTCGACGGGATGATGATCGCCAGTGAAACGAACAGACAGCTCGCCGCGAACACGATGCGCATCAGCGTCCGGCGGCGTCGCTGCGCCTCGGTGTGCGCGGCGACGTTCTGGTCCGGAAACACCACGCGCTGGAACAGATCGGTGACGAAGTAGCTCTTCGTCTCGACCTGGGACATCTGCGCTCCTGGGTCCGGGGGCAGTCCGAATGCCTGCGCCATGCGCCCGATCATGCGCGAGACCGGGTTGCCTTCCTGGGTTCCACTGGTGAAGTAGAAGCCTCGGAAGATCGGCGTTCCCTGAAAGCGGTTGGGCTGGAAGAGCTGTCCGACCAGGCTGCTCAGGTTGTCTCGCAACGACTGAAATTCCACGGGGAACTCCAACACCTTCTGCCGCCCCTGAAAGCTCCGGTGCTGCTTGATTCGGCGCAGGGCGTTGGCGTGGAGCACGTGCACCATCTGGTCGAACTCACGAACGAACTCGGTGGAGGCGTCACGCTCGTCCCCCTTGAGCGCGAACGTCGCTCCCAGGATCTGATCGCGCTCACTCTTGCGCATGTCCCCGAAGCTCTCGACGAAGCCCCCGATCAGGTCCGCCTTGGTGAACATCAGGTACACGGGGACGACCATCTCGAGCCGTGACATCAGCTCGTCGATGCGCGTCCGAAGCTGTCGGGCCATGTCGGCGATCTGGTCGTCGCGGGCATCCATCAAGTCAGTGACACTGACCGCAACCAGCACGCCGTTGATGGGCTTCTGGCTGCGGAAGCGCTTGAGCAGCCCCAAAAAGGCGAGCCACTCGTCGCGATCATCCGTCTCCGTCGCGTACCGCCCCGCCGTGTCCAGCAGGATCGCGTCGTTGGTGAACCACCAGTCGCAGTTTCGAGTACCGCCGACGCCACGCAGGCCGCCCTCTTCCGGGTTGAACGCGAAGTTCAGACCCGACTTCTTGAGCGCGGTGGTCTTACCCGAGCCCGGCGGCCCGATGATCATGTACCAGGGCAACGCGTAGAGCGCCTGGGTTCCCTTGCCACCCCCGAGGCGGCTGCTCTTCAGGGAACCAATCCCCTGCTCCATCTGCTGACGAAGCTCGAGGATCTCTGCGCGCCGGTCAGGGCGCGCATAGGCAGCCTGCTGCTCGCTTTGCTTGAGGATCTCGGCTTCGAAGGCCTTCGCCGCCCGGCGCGCCTTGAGCCTGCGGAGTC
>JAGQIY010001187.1 GCA_020430865.1 Myxococcales bacterium | reverse complement strand
CTTCATCTCGCTGTTCCTCTACTTCCTGTTCCGGAGGGCCTTCCGCGGTACGTTCTCGGCGGACTCGGGCGAGGCCGTGCGCCTGCCTTACCCCGTGGAAATTTTCCTGTCGGCGGATCCCTTCGTCGGGGCGATGACCTTGCTCTCGACGCACACCATCTATCGAGGCATCGCCTGGTCGCTCGGGATCCTGCTCTTGACCCTGGTCTTCGGCCGGGTGTTCTGCGGCTGGATCTGTCCCTTCGGGACCATGCACCACTTCTTCGCTTGGATCTTTCCGTCGCGCTACGTGAAGGGGAACAAGCGGGTCAACGCCAACACCACCAAGTGGTGGCAGTCCGGCAAGTACTACCTGATGCTCGGTTTCCTTGCGGCAGCGGCCGCGGGGAGCGCGATCGGCGGCTTGCTGGACCCGATCTGCGTGGCGGTGCGCACGGTCGGGCTCGGCGTCTTGCCGGCGCTGCAGTACCTGGGGCTCCACGGCGGCACCGCGATCGCGGACACCAACATTCGCCCGCTCCAGGTCGCAGCGGACGGAACCCAGGACTTCCTGGCGCAGACGGTCTGGACCTCGAAGCAGTTCTACTTCCACCAGACGTGGTTCATCATCTTCTTCCTGGTGGCGATCCTGTTCATGAACCGCTTCATCCCGCGGTTCTGGTGTCGCGCGCTGTGCCCCCTGGGGGCGTTCCTTGGCGTCTTCTCCCGCTTCGCGCTTTTTGGTATGGAAAAGGACCACGCCAAGTGCACGGACTGCAACCTGTGCCTGGTCAACTGTCAGGGCGCGGATAGCCCTCAGGGCGGGGTGAAGCATCGTCAGGACGAGTGCCACATGTGCCTCAACTGCGAGAACGCGTGTCCCGAGGACGTGATCAAGTTCCGCTTCCTGCCGAACCGCAAGGGCACCATCAGCAAGCCGAACCTCGAGCGGCGCACTGCGCTCGCCGCCGTCGGCGCTGGAGCCATCGGCATTCCGGCCATGCGCATCGCCAACTGGCCCGACAAGGCCTACAGCGAGAAGGTGATTCGGCCGCCGGGCTCCGTCGAAGAGCGGGAGTTCCTGGAGCGCTGCATCCGCTGCGCGGAGTGCATGAAGGTCTGCCCCAACAACGCGCTACATCCCGCGTTCTTCGAAGCGGGCATCGAAGGACTCTGGACGCCCATCCTGATCCCGCGCATCGGCTACTGCGAGTTCTCCTGCGTGCTCTGCGGTCAGGTCTGCCCGACCGGTGCGATCCAGAAGATCGACGAGAAGCAGAAGATGGGCGTCGATCAGAAGCCCATCGCCATCGGCACCGCGATGTACGACAAGGGTCGCTGCTTGCCCTGGTCGATGGCGACTCCGTGCATCGTCTGCGAGGAGTTCTGTCCGACGTCGCCCAAGGCCATCTGGCCCGAGGAGGCCGAGGTGCCCAAGCGCGAGAGCCACTACGAGGGCGAGGGCCACGCCAAGATGACCACCATCAAGGTGCAGAAGCCTCACGTCGATCCGTCGCTGTGCGTCGGCTGTGGCGCCTGCGAGAAGGTGTGCCCCATCGTGGACAAGCCCGCCGTCTACGTGACCAACGCAGGCGAGACCCGCTCGAAGACGAACGTCATCCTGCTGGAGAACACCAGCTACAACCAGACGTCGTAGCATCCGGGGGATACCCGAGGGAGACTCGCCCCGTGAGCGAGGCTACGGCGCTCAAGGCAACGCGGGGCACTCCCCGTTCGCTTCGGGCACGGTGCACTGGTTGTCACAGCCATCGATTCCGCAGGGATAGCAGCACTTGAGGCCGCCCTGGCACTCGCCGTCGAGCTTGCAGGTCTCACCCGCCGTCTTGCCCGAGAGGTTGCAGGTGTCGCCGACGACGTCGTCGGCGCCGGCTTTGTGGGCTTCGCACACGCTGCAGTAGGCCTTGCCGTCGTCACCGCACACGCCGGTGCAGCTGTTGCCGGGGCAGCTTTCGGGGGAGAGGGTGCAGGTGCCGCGGCACGGCGCGGGTCCACAGTCAGCGCCGTCAGGCTTGTCGCAGTACTGACCGGCATTGCACTGGATGCTGCCTGGCCCTCCGCACTCCTGATGCAGGGTGCCCGGGACGCAGCGCTCGTCGACGCAGTCCGGCTCGGCGAACACCACCGCGCAAGCGCCGCACGACCAGGTGGCGCACGCCTCGAGGCGATTCGCGAAGTCCTGCAGCTGGTCGCGGTCGATGTCCTTGCTCGTCAGGTTCTGCTCGCACTGGTCCATCTGCAGGCACTCGGGCGTCGCGTCGAAGCAGTCGTCTCGCACCTGGCAGTGGTTGTTGGCCGCGGCGAACGCCCGGAACTCCGAAGCCGCGCTCTCGCAGTGAAGACCACCGCTGCCGCCGCTGGCTCCACCTCCCGCAGTGCCGCCGCTTCCGGCACTGCCGCCGCTGGCACTACTGCCGCCGCTCCCCGCGGTACCGCCGTTGCCCGCAGCACCTCCGCTGTTTCCTGCGTCGTCGTTGACGCCTCCCACCTCGCTGGAGTTGGTGTTACAGGCCGCCAAGCCAAGACAGGCGCTCAAGACTAGCCAAGGTCGCATCGGTTCCTCCCAATCGTGTCCCAGCCGAGAGCGGATCGCCCGCGCTGGTTTCCGCGCTTTGTTTCTTGCCCCGGGATTCCCGCGAGACAGCGCGTGATTGCTTGCGCTACATGCCGTGAGTGGTCGGAGGCGCCGCTCCGCATCCATGATTCTTCGTCTTCTCTCCGGTCCTTCCGAGCGAGCTCATGCACCCCATCAAGCGACTCTTGAGTCACGCGCGCGCGTGGCGTGGCCAGATCGGCGCGGGAACGCTGTTCTCGGTCCTGAACAAGTTCTTCGATGTCCTGCCGGAGCTGCTGATCGGTGTCGCCGTCGACGTGGTGGTCAACCGCAAGGAGTCGTTCCTCGCTCGCATGGGCCTGAGCGATCCGACGCACCAGCTGATCGTGCTCACCTTGCTGACCGTCGCGGTCTGGGGCTGCGAGTCGCTCACCGAGTACTTCGCCAACCTGAAGTGGCGGAACCTCGCGCAGAACCTGCAGCACGCGCTGCGCCTGGAGACCTACGCCCACTTGCAGCGGCTGCAGCCAGCGACGCTCACGCGCCTGAGGACCGGGCGCGTGATGGCGGTCCTGAACGAGGACATCAACCAGATCGAGCGCTTCGTGAACAACGGCGCCCACGATCTGATCCAGGTCGCGTGCTCGAGCCTGATGGTGGGCGCCGTCTTCTTTGCATTGACTCCCAGCCTGGCGGTCCTGGCGTTGCTGCCGGTGCCGCTGATCTTGATCGGCGCGTTCTGGTTCTTGCGGCGGCTCGCGCCGCGCTACGCCGCCGCCCGCGAGGCCGCCTCGGGGGTGTCCCATCGCCTGAACAACAACTTGCTGGGCATGCCCACCATCCAGGCTTACACCGCGGAAACGTTCGAGGAGCAGCAGCTGACGGCGAGCTCGGAGGCGTATCGTGCGCGCAACGCCGACGCCATCCGGGTCGCCGCCGCCATCACACCGGTGATTCGCATCGCGATCCTCGCAGGCTTCGTGGCCACGTTGCTGTATGGTGGTCGCCTGACGTTGCGCGGCGAGCTGGGCGTCGGGAGCTACTCGGCGCTCGTCTACCTGACGCAGCGGCTGCTCTGGCCGCTCACGCGTCTCGCGGACATGACCGATCTCTATCAGCGCGCCATGACCTCGGTGCAGCGCGTGGACGATCTGCTGCAGGTTCCGGTCCCGCCGAACGAGGCCACGGCGAAGCTGCCTCGTCCCGTGAAGGGTGGCGTACGCTTCGAGCACATCGAGTTCGCCTACGCGGACACGCAGGTGCTCCACGACGTGAGCCTCGAGGCCCCTCCCGGAAAGACCCTGGGCCTCGTCGGAGCCACCGGTAGCGGCAAGAGCACGCTGCTCAAGCTGCTGCTGCGCTTCGAGACGCCGTCCGCGGGCACGGTGCGCGTCGATGGCGAAGACGTGCAGGCGCTCGACGTCAAGGAGCTGCGGCGCGCCATCGGCTACGTCGCTCAGGATCCGTTCCTCACCGACGGCACGCTGCTCGACAACATCGCCTATGGTGAGGCGGAGCCAGACCTCGAGCGGGTGCGCGCGGCGGCCCACGCGGCGGAGGCGCAGGGCTTCATCGAAGCGTTGCCCGGAGGATACGAT
>JAGQIY010001186.1 GCA_020430865.1 Myxococcales bacterium | reverse complement strand
TGGTCACGTAGCGACAACCGTCGCCGTTCTCGTGCGAGTCCAGGTAGTAACCGCCCATCAGCAGCGGTCGGTCGCCCTGTGTCCACTCCAGCAGGTTCCCGACCAGATCGTAGACTCCCTCGGGAGAAACGCACTGATCGAAGGCGCCGCTCGGCGCCACGGTACCACCCAGCTGGTTGATGGGCGGGTCGTTCATCCAGAACGAGTCGGTCTTGCGTCGCCCGTGGTGCAGCACCATCGTCGGGTGCCCCGGCTGGTCCACGTTGCAGGCGTCCGCCCGCTCTTCATTGCCGTAAGGATACGATCGAAGGGGCCGCTTCGAGCTCCCGGCGCAGGCGTCGACCCACTCTGCCGTGGAGCACAGTCGCTTCACGGATCGCTGACAGGCGGCCTGGGCCTCGTTCATCGAGATGTACGCCTGAGGTACTCCGCCCGAGCCCGTGGTGGCCCGCAGCTTCTCCGCGCCCACCGAGTGATAGGGCGAGTGAGGCTCTCCAGCGCTCGTCTCGAGGGTCGCCTCCCAGCGGTCGATGCAGAAGCGGCCCTGAATCAGCGCCATGCCGTCCGGGCAGCGCTTCGACGGCTTGGTCGCGCTCTCCCCGGCGACCAGCACGTCGTCCGAAGCGCTCGCCAGTCGTGTGCCAGCGCTCGGCGTCGACTCCTGCTCTGGGTCTGGGGGTGAGGCGCGATCAGGTCCCTCCTTCGCCCGCTCTTGTTGCCTCGCGGAACTCATGACTGCCGGCGCTGCTGGCGCGGTGGACTCCGCCTCTGCAGGCAGGAAGCTGCCCACGACGTCACAGCCTCCGAGCGCCCAGGTCCCCCCAAGCAGGCCCAGCGCCAGCGCGATGCGCGACGCGCTCCCGCGTCGTCGTATCGAACGACCGATGTTTGCCCCCGCCTGCCTCGCCATGGCCCAGCACGAAGCATCCCATCGACCCCGACCCGAGGCCAAAAATGCAGACGGGCGCGCTGTCAGCTGGGGTCAGGCGGAGCAGGGCGTCCGAGCGTCCAGCCAGAGCAGCTTCCAGTTCCCGTCCACCCGCCCGAAGTACAGGAACAGGTCGTGCTCACGCACGAAGGCGTAGTGGGAGACCAGCGGCTCGCTCTGGCTCGCGCGCTGCTGTAGCTCTTCCCCCAGCTCCTCGCTGAACACCGCACCCGTCATCGCCTTGACCAGGCTGATCAGCCGCTCGCTCTCGAGCGTTCCTCGCACGCACGCGCCAGAGACGTCGTAGGCCTCGGTCTCGCAGCTGAAGCCCGGGGCGCGTCCGTCGCTCTGCTCCCACGGAGCGTTCGCACAGGCCAGCGCTGGACCACTCAGCGCCGGGAGTAGATTGCTCTCGAGCACCTCGCGATAGCTCTTGAAGCGCTCGAGGTGTGGAAACGCTCCGGCGTTCGTCACCGTGAACACCCCCAGCTCCGGGTCGACGAAATCTGCCGAGGGTTCCCCGGCGCGCTCCAGGAAGCTGGCGAGGAACTCCTCGAAGGAGCGAGGCGCCGGCGGTGGCGGAGGGTCTGCTGCCTGGGCGCTGGGCTCTGCGGGTGCAGCGACTTCGATCGGCGCGTTGGGCGGCGGCGCGCCAGAGCCACAGCCAACCAGTAGCCAGCCGAGCGCGGCCGAGGCGATCCCGGGAACGCGGAACATGCGGGGACCATAGCAAGTCCCGGTCACCACGGAAGCTCCACGCCACGAGACGCCGTGCCAGTCCTCAGGGCACTCGGCTGGCGAAAGTGGGCCCCGATCGATGCGCCGTGGCAGACTGGCGACGTGACCTATCCGGGGGGAAGAGTCGCGCGCGACTGGCGCCTGGCGAGCGTCTGGTTGCTCGCTGTGGCGTGTTCCGGCGCACCACCCCTCCGGCCTCAGCCGAGCGCGCCGCGCCAGCAGCCGCTCGTCGGGTCGATCCTCTCCGAGCCTGAATCCCAGACGGCTCCGCAGGCGGTCCCCGACGCCGCACCGGCGAGCGCGCCAGCGCCCTTCGGCCACGTGTACAGCGTGCGTTACATCTCCTGGGTCTGGATCCCCCGA
>JAGQIY010001185.1 GCA_020430865.1 Myxococcales bacterium | reverse complement strand
GAAGATGCGCTTACGCACACCTCGGAGCGGGACGCGCTCGTCTGCCAGGCTGGGATCGTTCGTCTGGACCGGGGCGATGGAGATCGGTGCGCGAGCAGGCGATGCGGCGGGCGCCGACGAGGTCGCCGTGGACGGGCTGTCACTGGGCGCGGCGCCGGCTGCGGCACTGGTGAAGCGCTCGACGTCTTCGCGGGTGACTCTCCCGGCGGGACCACTCGGCCGGACCTTGCGCAGATCGATGCCCTTCTCGCGAGCGAGCTTCCGGGTCGCCGGCGCCGCAAGGGGGCGCTCGTTGAAGTAGTCCGACTCCACGGCGGCCGGCTTTGCTGGCGCCGCGGCGGGCTTGGGGGCACCCATGCCGGGGAGCGTCTCTTTGATGTCTCCCACCGCGGAGGCGACGGGGCCCTCGTCCTTCTCGTCCTTCTCGGCCGCGCCGGACGACTTCGCTTCGTCCGCTTCGGAGGCCTTCGCCGGAGGCTTTTCCGCAGGGGAACTCTCCTCCGCCGCTCCGGCGTCCAGATCGTAGACCACCAGTACCTGGCCCACGGGCACGACGTCTCCCACCGCGCCGCGCAGCTCCTTGATCTTTCCGCTCTTGGGAGAGCCGATGGTGACCGTCGCCTTGTCGGTCATCACCTCGACCATCTCTTGGTCTTCGCTCACCTGGTCGCCTTCGGAGACCAGCCAGTTGACGATCTCCCCTTCGGTTACGCCTTCGCCAATGTCAGGAAGCTTGAACTCGTAGACCGCCATTTTCGCCTCGAAGTGTTTCTTGCAATCGCGCATCAGCGCGAGGTTCGTCGTGGACCGGCGGGGGTTCCCGCCTCGGGTGTTGCGGCGTTGCTGAGCGCCGCGAGTCGTTGGGCCTATCCGCTCACGCCTTCGCGGTGTTGAGCAGTGCGGGCAGGATGCGGTGGGAGAGCGGGAGGTACTCCATCTCCAGGGTGTACGGGAACGGCGTGTCGAAGCCGGTGACCCGCGCGGGAGGCGCCTCGAGGTGATAGAAGGCCTTCTCGCAGACCAATGAAATCAGCTCTCCGGCGAAGCCGCCAGTCTTTGGCGCCTCATGCACCACCACCAGACGTCCTGTCTTCTTGACGCTGGTGATGATGGTGTCGATATCGACCGGCCAGATCGTGCGCAGATCGATGACTTCTGCCTCGACGCCTTGCTCAGCCGCCTTGGAGGCGGCGTCGAGGCACTCGTAGAGCATCGCTCCATACGCGAGCACGGTGACGTGTCGACCCTCGCGCGTCACTGCGGCGCTACCGAGGGGAATCGTGTAGTCGCCCTCGGGCACATCGCCCTTCGCCGCGCGGTAGATGCGCTTCGGTTCGAAGAACAGCACTGGATCGGGGTCGCGGATTGACGCCAGCAACAGGCCCTTCGCGTCGTGGGGATTCGAAGGGCACACGACCTTGAGGCCAGCCACATGGATGAACAGCGACTCGGGGTGCTGCGAGTGGTAGTGTCCGCCGCGGATCCCGCCGCCGACGGGCGTCCGGATCACCATGTTGCAGGGGTACTCGCCGCCTGAGCGGTAGCGGTACTTCGCCAGCTCCGATACGATCTGATCGTAGGCGGGGAAGATGAAGTCAGAGAACTGGATCTCGGGGATGGGCACCATCCCGTAGAGCGCCATGCCGACTGCGGCGCCAATGATGCCGCCCTCGCTGAGGGGTGTATCGATCACGCGCTCGTCGCCGAACTCGTCGAAGAGGCCAGCGGTGACGCGAAACACGCCGCCGACCTTGCCAACGTCTTCACCCATGATGACGACCCGAGGGTCGCGCGCCATCTCGAGCCGAAGGGCGTCGTTGATGGCTTGAACCATGTTCATTTGAGGCATCTTGCAGGGACTCCAGGGAGGGGGGCTTCGATCGCTGGTGGAGCTCTTCCCGTGACTCGACCGATGGGAAGTTGAGCGCTCTCAGTCAGGCTCCGAAGCGGACAGGACTTGTTGCTGGTTCGTGGCCCCAGGCGGGCACGAATTGGGCGCAAAGCGCAGAAGGGGCCAAGCGGGGTTGGCGACGCGGGTTCAGTGGGCCTTGGGAGCGCGCGGGCCTGCGAGCAGTTCGTCTCGCTGCTCTTGCAGGTGCCACGGCATCTTCTCGTAGACGTCCTCGAACATCGTGGCCAGAGCCGGCGGCTCAGTCTGTTCCGCTACGGAGACTGCCTCACGGAAACGCTTGTCGACGTCCTCGCGCAGCTCTTCTTCGCGGGTGTCGTCCCACGCTTGGTGAGCCTCGAGGTAGCGGCGAATGCGCTCGATGGGGTCGCGATCCACCCAGGGCTTGAGCTCATCGGCTGCGCGATAGCGGTTGGGGTCATCGCTCGTGGAGTGACCGCCCATGCGATAGGTGAGCGCCTCGATCAGGGTTGGCCCCTCCCCCGCCTCACAGCGACGAATCGCGTCCCGCGTCACGCCGATCACGGCGAACAGGTCGTTGCCATCCACCCGCACGCCAGGCACCCCGTACGCCACCCCCTTCTCCGCGAAGGTGCGTGAGGCAGTCTGGCGCTCGACGGGCACGCTGATCGCCCAGCCGTTGTTGCGACAGAAGAAGATGGTCGGCGTCTTGAAGACGCCGGCGAAGTTCATTGCGTTGTGGAACTCGCTACTGCTCGTCGAGCCGTCCCCGAAGTAGACCAGCGCCGCCAGCGACTTCTTCTGGATCTTCGCACCCCAGGCGAAGCCCACCGCCTGCGTCATCTGGGTCCCAATGGGGGAGCTGATGCTGCCCCAGTGAGCTTCCTTGCAGGTGTAGTGATCGGGCATCTGGCGCCCCAGCACTGGGTCATTGGCGTTGCCGAACATGTTGTCGATGAAGCGCTGCAGCTTGAAGCCGCGGAGGAGCGCCGCGCCGAACTCTCGGTAACAGGGAAAGAGCCAGTCTTGTTGCCGCATGGCAAAGGCGGAGCCGATGATGGCTGCCTCCTCGCCGAGCGACCCGATGTGAAACCCGATCCGCCCCTGACGTTGCAGGGTGACCAGGCGTTCGTCGATGATCCTCGTCTCCACCATGTGGCGGTAGAGATGCACGACCTCGTCGATTTCCAGCTTGGGATCATGTGCAGGATCCAAGCTGCCGTCCTCGCGTAGCACGCGGACGATGGTGTCGTCCGGCGCCTGTTCGGTGCGTGTAACTGCTGCAGCGATCATGTTCCTCGTGCTCGCGCTCGGGTAGCGGCGGGTGTCGGCCTGGAGCGACGAGCGGCGCGACCTTAGTCGAACGGAACGAGCGCTGTCACGCATGGATCCCCCCAGCGGGAGGCTTCTGTTACGTGACGCAGCGCACCAGTGCGAACGACTCCTGGCAGAGTTCCTCACCCCCAAAACGATCCGCGAGCGAAGCGCCGATGAAACTGCTGTGAAGCCCCTCCGGGCCTCTTCGCGACTGCGCCGCACTGCTCCTAACCGCACGCCGTGACGCGTCGGAAACACTGAAACGGCCCCCCAGCCGCGCACTTGGCTACGCGCCGCGACGATTTACTTTAACCTTGAACTATCCTGCGCCCGCACCGGACGCGCGACCAGCACGATCGCTCAGTCAGCGAGCACGCGCTCGGCCTCGGACAGCGCCTGCTCGAGAGCAGCGTCATCGAGCTTGAACTCGCCAGCCAGCTTCTTCAGCACGTCGCGCTCCTCGTCGCTCACCCCGCCGCTCACGTGGGCAAGCAGCGAAGCGATGCGCAGCACCTCGCGGGCGTGCTCTTCCTTCTGGATGGTGCGGGCAACCATCTTCACCCGCTTGTCCATTCCATCCTCCTCGAGCTGATCCGCCAGGTCGGCGAGCAGCGCGTCGACCTGCCGCGCTTCGACCCGATTGCGACACGCCGTCACCACCACCTGCTTGAACGCGACCTGCTCCGTCTCATCGAACTCCCCGTCCGCGTTCGCCACGAGGTAGGCGCTCTCGACCACTGCCTCGAAGAGCGCGGCGACTTGCGGGTCGAAGCCGGTGGGCTGAGTCACTTCCTCACCGAGGGGGCGTGAGCCGTACGAAGCCGCCGCAACGGTCAGGATAGACCCCGCCGCCTCCGAATCGGTGTACGTGGGAGCTTGGCCCAGCTTGGCCGCGACTTTGTCCAGGAGGCTTTGATCTGCAACGCTCATAGTCGACTCTGCGGGCGAGACTACCCGAAAGCCCAGCGGGAGTCAGCGCGCAGACGCCGCTTCCTCCGGATTCTTTGCAGAAAGCCGCGGCGCGTTTCTCGCGGCCGGCATCGCGCGCATTCAGCAGGCAGCGCATTCAGCAGGCAGTGCATTGAGCCCGGCAGCGCACTCAG
>JAGQIY010000126.1 GCA_020430865.1 Myxococcales bacterium | reverse complement strand
TTGCTGCCGGCTACATGCCTGCCGCCTTCGCCCCGTGAGCTGCTCCCCGCACTTCCCTGGCCCCGCGGCCTGGGCTGAGGCGGAGCGAGCCGCTGGGCGCCCCCGCAGTTGAACACCGCCGCCTCGGTCGGCGTGAGCACGTCGAGTCAGCTCAGCTCCGAGAGACGCCACGAGGTGAACAGCGTGGCAGTCGTGCTCGTCACGCCCCTTCCCTGCTTGCGGATGCCAGGCGGCAGCGGCTCGGTAGGGAGACGAGCGTGGACGCGAATGCCCACAAGCGCTCCAGAACCCAGGGTTCCCAGACCTCCTGCACGACCAGCTCATGCGCCGCAGCGACTGCTCACGTTTGAGCCAGAGCCGTCGCCTCCCGCCCAAGTGGAGACGGTAAAGGCAAAGTACCCCCAACGGCCCGGCCCGCATTCTGGCTCCAACCTGAGGGAGTCGCTACGCATGAAGCCGAGCTGGCTTAGTGACGGCGCACGGATGGCGACGAGATCCTCAGTGACTGGGACGACAACAGCTGCAACACCTAGGGCGAGCGCACGATCGAGGCGAACCCGGTCCAGTGCACGCCCTATGCCATATCCGCGCGCACTTGGACACACAGTCAGCCGGTTGAAAGACGCGACAGGGGGCGCAGGCCGGAGCTCTTCATAGAGACTGGCGTGTGGCAGATCCTCCCATCGGGAGTGAACGCAGAAGCGGGCCACGGCGAGTAGCACCCCACCGCGATCAAAGGCAGCGAACTGGACTGCGTGTTCGTCATGGGAATCGATCCAGTAGCCGAGGTGCCGAGCGTCCTCTGGCATGAGTTCGGCGGCCAACCTGGCTGCTACGCGGAACCGCCAGATCCGCTCGAAGAACTCCTGCTCAGTCACCTCTCGGATCAGGAACTCAGCCATGCTCGGCAATCCTGGCCACCTGCCGACAGGCGTGCAAGGTGTTCCAGTCGCTCGTCGCTGGACTGGGCTGACAAGGCGTCACGTCCCATGTCGACGCAGCATGTGGTTCATGGCCACCCCACAACACGTCTCTCTCCGGGACCTCCTCTTCGTTCGCGACGTCCTGATCCCTCGGATGGGTCCAGGGCCCGGAGGTCGACGAGCTCGTCGGGCTCCGTGCGCGGGTCGACGGCATCGTCGCTGGTCTGCACGAGCCCTCGCTCCAGCCCCGCTGCCGGCTCTCGGTCTCGATCGAGGCGTTTCGTGGCATTGTGATACTCGCCACAACCTGACGCCTGTCTGGTTCCCAGCCCATCGCCAGTGTGCAGGCGGGATTCCGGGCACCCGCGCGCGCCCATTCCACCCCGCCAGAAACCAAACACGGCACGCAGAAGACGAGCCCACCGTCAGTGGTGCGGTTGATGTTGGAGATACCACTCAACCAACCCCGCGCCATGAGGTGGGCTCGTGCGCCTGACGATGCCCCAGCAGATCGGCCCCTTCTCCTGCGCTCTTCGACGTCGGCGGGGCAAGGTGTACGCCGAGATCGACGTCCTGATCGCCGCTCACCCCGAGTGGGTGCGGTGGGTGCAGGACGACCTCACCCGCCGACGCAGAGTGAAAGCGAGGAAGGGACGCCGCGGCATGCCAGCGGGCCTGGTTCTGTGTGCCGTGCTCGTGAAGCACCTGGAGGGCGTCTCACATGTCAGTTCGCCAGCTCGGCGAGAGGCTCCACGCGGACCAGGACCGTCGCGACTTCCTTGGCTTGATCGTGCCCAGGCTCCGCCCCGCCATGAGCATCGAGCGCTGACCCGCGCCACCCAGCGGGGCGCCCCACTCCCCCCGGAGCGCGACTGGGCCCGCCCGAGATCTCAGCTTCGGGTCGAAGGGCTGCCACGGTCCGTCGGTGCGCCGGGAGAGCTGCTTCGTCAGCAGGCGGTCGCCGCCGGGCCAGGGCTGCGCTCCGATGCCTCGGAGCGCTGCGACGCCCTCCTGCGACTCGCAGTTACAGAACGCGAACACGTCGCGCGCGGGGATACAGGCCCACGTCGCCCTCACCCAGCATGATCGCGCGGCGCAACGCTGGGCGCGCGGACGTGGCGGCGGGACACGACGACCCGGGCTGGGAACTCGCGATGAGCGATCCGCGCAGGTCCTTTGTTGACCGCCGCTTAGATGGGGGATGTCGGACCCCGTGGGTAGAGTTTTGCGGTGACGCGCGTCCGGACCGAATTGGTCTTTGCTCTTACTGCGGCAGTCGGTGCGGACCTCAAGCCGGTCACCGATGCCCTCGGTAACTACCTGAGGGAGGACTACGGATACGAGGTCGTCGCCATCAAGTTGAGCGACATTCTCGCTGAGGGTAGCCTGCGGCTCGACACTGCGATCGACCTCGCCTCGCAGTTCAGCCGGTACCTGACCCTGATGGACGCAGGAACGGAAGCCCGACGGAAGTTCGGTGACGACGCACTAGCACGCATTGCCGTATCGAGGATCAACAGCGTGCGAGCTGAAGGTCAGCCAAGGCTCGCCACGGCCTACGTGATCCACCAACTCAAGCATCCCGCGGAGGTCGACCTGCTACGCCAGGTCTACGGACCTGGCTTCTTCCTGATCGGCGTCTTCGAGGGTGAGGATGCCCGTGAGGAGCGCTTGCGCGCGGACCGACGCATCGAACCTGACAAGGCGAACGAGCTGATCGAGAAAGACAGGGACGAGGCCGGGAAGGACCACGGGCAGAAGTCGTCGAAGACCTTCCAGAAGGCCGACGTCTTCGTCCACGCA
>JAGQIY010000125.1 GCA_020430865.1 Myxococcales bacterium | reverse complement strand
GTCGATGCCACCGACATCGAGGGCACCCAGGGTCAGCTCCAGGGGGATCTCGTCAGGTACCGTCTCGAGGCGCATCCAGCGCCGCAAGCTGGCGAACATTTCGTGGCGGATGAACTCCGGCGTAGGATGCTGGATCCAGGCGTCGACTCGCATGCGGCGAGCTTCGCCGATGCAGCGACGGAACGCACGCTGCAGCACCGCAGGCCCCGCCTGCACGCGCTGCCCCCGGCATCTCGAAGAGCCTGTCGTCGCGCGCTTGCAGACGCTGGCTCTTGCAGGCCTTGGCGGAGAGGGAGGGATTCGAACCCTCGGTAGGTTTCCCTACGCCCGCTTAGCAAGCGGGTACCATCGGCCACTCGGTCACCTCTCCGAGCAGAGCTTCGAGCGAACCCGACGCCCCGCCAGCCCGCATTCCTGCGGACTTGGGAGGCCGCAACCTACCCGCGTTTTTACCGTCGTCAAGGCAAAGCGTGTGACCTCACCTCCAACCGCCGACGCAGCCGCAAAAAAAGGCGTTGAAGGCGCGACGCACCTCTCATCGCCCAGCCGGGACTCGGCTCCACATCGCTGACGAAAGGCAAACCGAGATCCCAATCGACGGCCCACGCGCCCGCCACGTACACTCGTTCCCGTGTATCCAGCGCCTGCTGGGGGGCGTGCGACCAAACGAGGCGGACCGATGACAGAGGACTCCAAGAGCGGGGCTGAGGGCCCCGTCAAGAAGACGGGCAGGCTCAAGTGGATCGGGATTGGGTTAGGCGCACTGATCGGGGTTGGGGCCCTCTTCGTCGCCACGAAATCGCCAGCGGCGCGGCCAGCGCCAGACCTCGAGGCCGATGACAGCCCCGCCACCGTGGAGCGAGGAAAGTACCTGTTCGAGCACCAGCTGGGCTGTGGCGAGTGCCACACCGAACGGGACTGGACGAGGTACGGCGGTCCTGCACGGGGAGCGATCGCCGCTGGCACGCCGACCTGCTGGGGGGAGGACTACGGCCTCCCCGGCGAGGTCTGCTTTCCGAACCTCACGCCTGGCGCGGGCGGGCTGAAGGACTGGAGCGACGGCGAGATCGCGCGCGCGATTCGAGAGGGCGTCGACCGGCACGGTGACGTCCTGTTCCCGATCATGCCGTACGACAACTACAAGGATCTGTCTGACGAGGACACCAAGGCAGTCATCGCCTACTTGCGGAGCCTGCCGGCGGTGGACGCCGAGCGAGCAAAGACCCACATCGACTTCCCGGTCAGCTTCTTCATCAAGTTCGCGCCGAAGCCGCTGAGCGGCCCCGTCGCGGAGCCCAATCGTAACGATCCAATTGCCTTAGGGAAATACCTGACGACGGTCGCCGGCTGTCGCTCCTGCCACAGTCAGGTCGACAAGGAGCATCAACCGATCCCGGGCTATGAGTTCGCAGGCGGCCAGCTGTTCCCGGGTCCTTGGGGCAAGGTGCGCAGCGCAAACCTCACCCCCGATCCCGAAACTGGACTCGACGTCAGCGAGGGGGAATTCGTACAGAAGTTCACGTCTCACGCCGACCCCGCGGTGCAGCGCCCGGTGAACCCATCCGAGAACACGCCGATGCCCTGGCTGGCCTACTCGAAGATGCAGGAGTCCGACCTCAAGGCAATCTACGCGTTCTTGAAGACCATCGAGCCCGTGAAGAACAAGGTCGAGATCCGCCCGAAGTAGCGCGGACTCAGCCAGCTCAACGCAGGATGAGCGCGTACGGCATGGTCGCGAGGGTGTGCTCGCCGCTCAACACCGGGGCGAACGCCTGAGCGTGCGGCAGCATCGGCTCGGTGACTTTGCCGAGCCAGGTCTCCCGCTCGGCCAGCGCACGCTCCGCCGCTTGCATGAGCTGCTCCGCGCTGGCGTTGTCATTTCCGCCGAGAATATCGAAGAGACCGTCCGCGCCGCCCTCGACGGTGAGCGGCACGTCGCCTTCGAGATCCGCGAGCACCTTCGCGCGCTCGACCGCGTCGCGCAGGCCCCCCAGCGTGTCCACCAGCCGCTTGTCCTTGCCCTGAGCTCCGCTCCAGATCCTCCCCTGAGCGTTGGGCTCGACGTCGCTGACCTTGAGTCCGCGACCGTCCGCGACGCGCTTGAGGAATAGCTGATACGTGCCCTGCATCAACTGTCGCATGCGCTCGCGCGTCGCGTCGTCCCAGGGTTCGAGAGGAGACATGAACGCGGCGCGGGCCTTGGCTGCTGGATCCGGACGCGCTGGAATCGTGACTGCGTTGATACCGTGCTCGGCGAGGGCGTCGTTGAAGGTGAACTTCCCACCGACGACACCGATCGATCCGACGATGCTGGTGCGCTCCGCGAAGATCTCGTTGGCGGCGCAGGCCATGTAGTAGCCACCGCTCGCCGCCATGGATCCGACCGAGGCGATCAGCGGCTTCTTCGCGCGGACCTCCATCAACTCGTGCCACAGCAAGTCGCTCGCCAGCGCAGAGCCCCCGGGGGAGTCGATGCGCAGCACCACCGCCTTCACCGAGTCGTCCTTGGCCAGGCGCCGCAAGGTCTTGGTCAGCGAGCTGGCAGCGATGCCGCCGCCAAAGCCTCCGGAAGACATCGCGATACCGCCGACCGCAGGCACCACGGCGATGCGATCGGCCCCCGAAGCCCGACGGTTGGCGCCGGAAATCGAGCGGATCAACGCGGCGAGGTTGGTGCCGCCGCCGCCCCCGCTGCTCTTGGGCCCGAACACCGTGCGCACCTTGTCCGCCGTGCCCCGCTGCTTCGCGTCCTCGAGCGCATCCGATTCATAGCCAATCTCGTCGACGAGCTTCTTCTGCTTGGCCTGATCAGCGCTCCAAGGCCCGTCTTCGAGCGCTGCCTCGACGCCCGGGCGCTGCTTCTTCACGGAATCGATCCATGTGGTGCGGATCGACGCCAGCACCGTCGTCAGGCTCTCCCTCGCCTCCGGGCTCGGGTCCTCACGGGTGAACTGCTCCGCGAAGCTCTTGTATTTTCCCATGTGGAGGAAGTCCGCCTGGACGCCCAGCTTGTCGAGCACGCCCTTCAGGAACACCACCTGACCAGCCAGGCCTACGGTCTCGACGTCGCCTGCCGGACTGAGCCAGATGCGGTCACAGGCCCGCGCTGTGAAGAGGGACACCGAGTTGCCGAACGCGTGGGCGTGACACACCACCGGCTTACCGCTCTCTCGCAGCTTCCCGAACAGGCGGCCCAGTTCCTCGGCTCTGGCCCAGTCGAGGCTGCCTCCCCCCAGGTTCACGAAGACGGACCCGACGTCGTCTGTCTCTCCCGCGTCTTTCAACGCAGAAACAAGCCCGACATAGGTACGGCTCGGTGGGATGCCGAACAGCCCACCGGCGTCGGTGGACTCCGGGGCGCCGCTGCTCAAGTCGAAGGACAGCACGATCTTGTCGCCGTAGCTGACGCTCGCCGAAGGAGCCGCAGCGCTTCCGCCCGTCGACTCTTCCTGGCGTGGTCGCGAACAGCTCGCGATCACCGCGCCGCACACCAGCGCGCAAGCGAGGCCCAGCCAGCGCCCGCGAGGCTCGCCAGAACCGCGCTCGCGCGTCTCGGGATCACTCGGGGAGGTCGGTCGTGTCGATGTGAGGCGTGTCTGGCTCATCGGGCTTCTCTGGAGGCGGAGCGGTCGCGGGCGGCTCAGCCGTCGGCTCGCTGGTGGGCGCGGGATCGGCGGTGCCAGCCGCCTTCGCCTTGTTGTACTCCGCGATGCGCGCCGCCGCACGCTGCCCGTAGCTCGTCCCCGGCCCCGCATTCTCTAGCACGCGCTGGTAGAGGCCCACAGCTCCTGCCTTGTCGCCCGACGCCCACTTCTGATCCGCCTTGCCGAGCAAAGCCGGAATGTAGTTCGGGTTCTTCTTCAGGACCTCGTCGTAGGCCTCGCTCGCCGCTCCCGGGTTCTTTCTCCGCGCGGCAATATCGCCGAGCCCAGCCAGCGCCTCGGTGTTCCCAGGCTGCTTCGCCAGGACCCCGCGAAAGAGCTGCTCCGCCTTCTCCAGCTGGCCAGCCTTCAGCGCAGCGTTGCCCTGGGTGAGCATCACGCGGAAGTCGCCGCTTGGCAGCGCGTCACCGGCGGCCACGGGCCCGGGCGCCTCCGTGATGGCAGGCAGCTTGCTCGGGTCGACGGTCGGCACCTCCTCTTCGGTGCCCGCGTCCTTGGCGCTCTCGTAGCGCTTCACGAACTCGCGCAGTTCGTTGACCAGGGGGTGAGGGCGGATGGCGCTGGAGATCTTCTCGAGCTCGCTCTTGGCCGCCGCCAGATCCCCGCTCTTCGTCAGCGCGAACACCAGCGCGGCGCTCGCGCGCCCCGGCCCCGTCTCTGCAGACTTTGCCGTACGGAGACGATCCACGATGGAGCTCCAGTTGGGCTCCTTCTCCGCCATGTCCAGCGCTGCGAGCACATACGCCGTCTCCGGCTGGGAGGCCGTGGAAGCGATCGACGCGACATGTGCTCGCGCCTTCTGCAGCTCTCCTTGCAAGCGCAGCGCGTCGACGCGAGCGCGGATCACGCTCGGGTCCTCGGGCGCCGCGGCCTCGGCGGCCGATGCAGCGCTCAACGCCTTGCGCACGCGCACCGCCAGCTCCCGGTGCGTGATCTGAACGAGCTCGTCATCGCTCGGATCGAGCAGACGCAGCTTCAGCCACACGATGTCGGCGCGAGCCGCCTCGAGGCGTGCTTGAGCCACCAAGACGCCTGCATCGTGCTCGCCCAAGGCGCTGGCCTTGTCGTACTGCTCCTTCGCGCCCTCGAAGTCGCCGTCGGCGAGCGCCTTGTTGCCGCGCTCCACCAGCGTCGCCACCCGAGCGTCGGAAGCGGCGTTCGCCGGCTCTTCGGACGCAGCGCTCTTCAGGTAGTCGCGCCCAACGGTGAGCCCCACCAGCACCAGCGCGCCGACCAGCACCACGCCGACGATCCAGCGCGAGCGCTGGCGCCGGGAAGGCGGAGCCTGAGTCATGAACCGCGCGTCGCCGCTCTCCTCGTAGCTCCGGTAGGCGTCGCTCACGTCCGTCGGAGTCGGCGTGTGCTGAAGCGGTTCCTCATGGATACGAACGTTGGATGGTGGAGTGAGCCTCGCGGTGGGGTGCGATGGCCTGCTTGCCTGGAGGGAGCTACTTGGCGGGCTCAGGTCCGAATCGGGCAGCGGATTGCGGGGGATGGTCGGCGGATCTGGCTCGATATCGACGTCGATCGGCGCGACGGGCGGCGGTGGGTTGCTCGGGATCTTGCGACCGGGGATCGGCGGCTTGCTGCGCGTTGGCTTCGGGGGAGGCACCGAGGACCGGCGTTGCTCTGGCGCGGCTGCGGGAGGCGGTGGAGTCGACGGCGTGCGCGGTGGATGTGGCGTCGGAGGCAGCGGACCGCGACTGCCGAGACCACTCGAGGTCGAGCGCTTTCCCGCTGGCGGTGGCGCGCTGCTGTTGCGCCTGAAGAACGGCTCCAGTTCCGCGATCGAGTTCAAGCTGCGCGGCGGCTGACCACCACGCGAGAGCAGGTCCTCGGGTCCGATCTGACGCTGGCTGATCCCCTTCTGGAGATCTCTGAGCGAGGTGTAGACCAGCTCGCGACCGCTCGTCGTGCGCACGACCCAGCGCTCGGGGCCGCTCGGACCACCGGCTGGATGCACCTTGAACTGATGACCGCAGTTGGTGCACTTCACCGTCGTCCCACGGTCGCTGACCAGAGCGTCGTCGAACTCGTACTCGGTTCCACAGCGTGAACAGCTAACGTCCATCGAAGTCTTGGTTGCAGAGTGGTGCTCTGTTCACGTACGCCGAGACGGCGCAGGGAGCGGTGGGACCAGGCGGCGACCGCGGGTGGAGCTGGGGCCGGCGCTGGAGGGCACCCAACCTGGGTGCACTCCGCAAACGCGAGCAGTTGGCATAGGCGTGGAGCAACGCTAGCACCTTCT
>JAGQIY010001184.1 GCA_020430865.1 Myxococcales bacterium | reverse complement strand
CGAGCCTGCTACTTCGTCGCGACGTGGTCGAAGCCCTCCGTCGCGGAACCGTGCCCCGACGAGGCCTCGACCTCTTCGCCGTGGGCACCGACCGCTTCGAGCGAGCCCTGCAGGAGGAGCTCGATCGCTGCGCAGCGGGCGGCTCCGTGTTCAAAGCACTCCGCGGTGACTTCGGCTGCGGCAAGAGCTTCACCGCGCGCTGGTACCAGCAGCAGGCGATGTCGCGGGGCTTCGCCGTGGCCGAGGTGCAGATCTCGGAGAACGACACGCCGCTGCACCGGCTCGAGACCGTGTACCGGCGCGCGATGGAGGGGCTGCGCACCGCCGAGTGGGACACGGGCGCGTTTCGAGCGGTGATCTCGCAGTGGATCATGGGCCTCGAGGAGGAGGTCACCAAGCAGCTCCGGGACCCGGACGACCTCGAAGCACTCGGCCGTGGGGTAGGTGACCTGATGGAGGCGCGCCTCGCCGAGGTCAGCGCCGTGCAGCCGCAGTACGCGGCTGTCCTGCGCGCCTACCATGCTGCGCAGCTGCACGAGGACCACGCCGTGGCCGAGGGGCTGATCGCGTGGCTGATGGGGCAGCCGAACGTCTCAGCGGACATCAAGCGCAAGGCCGGGATCAAGGGCGACGTCGACCACACCGGCGCGCTCGGCTTCTTCCGCGGCCTGCTGGCGGTGCTCCAACAGTGTGGGCGACCGGGGCTCCTCCTCGTTCTCGACGAGGTGGAGACCATCCAGCGTGTGCGTTCGGACAGCCGCGACAAGAGCCTCGAGGCCCTCCGCAAGCTGATCGACGACCTCTACGGCGGCCGCTTCGCGGGCCTCTACGTGCTCATCACCGGCACGCCAGCGTTCTTCGACGGCCCCAACGGCGTCCGACGTCTTCCGCCTCTCGCGCAGCGGCTGCACGTGGACTTCTCCGGCGACGTGCGCTGGGACAACCCGCGCGATGTCCAGGTGCGGCTTCACGCCTTCGACCTCGACCGCCTCGTCGAGGTCGGCCGGCGGGTCCGCGAGCTCTATCCCACTGAGGCCCCCGAGCGCATGGCCACGCGGGTCAACGACGAGGTGCTCACGGGGCTCGCCAGCGCGGTCGCAGGGAAGCTCGGCGGGAAGGTCGGCGTCGCCCCTCGAATCTTCCTGCGGAAGCTCGTGGCTGGGCTGCTCGATCGCGTCGACCTCTACCCCGACTTCGATCCGCATCGAGACTTCGAGCTTTCGCTGACCACGGACGAGCTCACCGTCGAGGAGCGCGCGGCCGCTGGCGGCGCCTCGCCGGACGACTTCGACTTGGAGGTTTGAGCCACCGTGGAAGCGTTCGATCGACTCTCTCCCGCACTCCAGTACCAGGTCGTGAACGGCCTGGGCTGGACGGGTCTGCGCCCGGTGCAGGAGCAGTCGACGCACGCGATCCTCGACGGCACGAACTGCGTGATCCTCGCGCCGACCGCGGGCGGCAAGACCGAGGCTGCGCTTCTGCCGTTGCTCTCGCGGATGAACACCGAGGACTTCGAGCCGGTCTCGGTCCTCTACGTCGCTCCGATCCGAGCGCTCCTGAACAACCAGGAGAGCCGCCTCCGTGCCCTCACCGCGCTCGTCGGGCGAACCGCCGGCAAGTGGCATGGCGACGTCGGGCAGTCGGCTCGCAAGCGGATGCTCAAAGCGCGCCCGGACATTCTGGCGATCACACCCGAGTCGCTCGAGGCGATGTTCCTCAGCACGCGGGTTCCGCCGCAGCACATGCTGGGGAACGTCCGGGCCATCATCATCGACGAGGTGCACGCTTTCGCTGCGGACGACCGCGGCTCGCACCTCGTCTCTCTCATCGAGCGGATCACGCGCTTGTCCGGCCACGACATCCAACGGATCGGGCTGTCGGCGACCGTCGGTGATCCGGACGACATCGTCGGCTGGTTGAGCGGGAGCTCGATGCGCCCCACGCGAGTGATCGATCCGGGCGGTGCGAAGCGCGAGCCGAAGCTCATGCTCGACCACGTCGGCAGCCTCGAGAACGCGGCGCTCCTCATCGACCGCATGTACCCGGGCACCCGTCGGCTCGTATTCGTCGACAGCCGGCGTGGGGTAGAGCGGCTCGGGCACGCGCTCGCGCAGCGCGATGTGGATGTTTACCTGTCGCACTCCTCCCTCGCGCTGTCCGAGCGGGCGGCCGCAGAGGCGGCGTTCACCGAGGGGTCGAACTGCGTGATCGTGGCCACGAGCGCGCTGGAGTTGGGCCTCGACGTCGGCGACCTGGACCACGTGATCCAGATCGACGCGCCATCCACGGTGTCCTCGTTCCTTCAGCGCATGGGACGGACCGGACGCCGCGCGGGCACCACGGCCAACTGCACGTTCCTCTGCATCGAGGAGGATGAAGTCCTCCAGGCCGCGGCGCTGCTCGAGCTGCACGCGCGGAACTACGTCGAGCCTGCGGCAGCGTCCCGGTGGGCGCCCCATGTTCTGGCCCAGCAGCTCATCGCATTGGCGATGCAGCAACGCGGGGTGCCCACGCTCGAGTGGTGGACCTGGCTCGAAGGGTGCTCGGCCTTCGCGGAGGTGACGGGCGACACGCGCGAGGCCGTTGCTCGGCACATGCTTCGCGAGGCGATTCTGACCGAGGTCGACCATCGACTCGTGCTCGGAGACCGAGGTCAGAAGCTCTACGGCGCCAAGAACTTCCTCGAGCTCTACGCCGTGTTCTCGACGCCCCGCGTGCTCCGCGTCCTCCACGGAGCTCAAGAGATCGGGATGGTCGATGCGTTCTTTCTCCAAGACGAAGACCGCCGGAGCGCAGCGTTCGTCCTCGCGGGCAGGCCCTGGCGCATCCTCAACGTCAACTGGAAGGCGGCGACTTGCGAGGTCGAGCCCGCGGAGCACGGCGTCTACCCGCGGTGGTACGGCCGACCGACCCTGCTCTCCCGTGCCCTGTGCCAGGCGATGCGGGACGTCCTCGTCGGCGACGACGTGCGGCCCTGGTGGTCGAAGCGCGCCTCTGCCGCGATCCAGCAGCTCCGCGAGTCCCACGGATTTCTTCGCGAGGCGCCCGCCCCGTTGACCCAGGAGCCCGATGGCTCGGTGAAGTGGTGGACCTACGCCGGCGGCCGCGGCAACCGCCTGCTCGCCGCCGCGCTCCAGTCCCGCCTTGGCGACAAGGTGACCGCCGGCAACGAGGCCCTCCGCTTCTCGGGCGACGCGGCAAAAAGCGACGTGGCCATCCGCCAGACCCTTCGCGAGCTCGCCGACGGACCGCCGCTCACGTGGACTGATGCTGCTGGTTGGACCGATGCAAGCGCCAACGCGCGCGTCTCCAAGTTCCAGCCGTGCCTCCCGGAGCTGGTTGAACAAGAGCTCGTTGCGCGCGAGCTGATGGACGTGAACGACGCTGCCGGAACCCTTCGGGCGTGGCGCAGCCACCGGGAGGAGGGCACGTGGCAGTGAAGCCGAACGCGAATGCAGGGTCCAAACGCGCGGGGGCTGAGGGCGCGCAGGGCCAGGTTACTCGGGATCTCGCCGAGGCCTTGCGCCAGCGCCTGCAAGTAGTCGAGATCGACGCGAAGCGACGCCCCGGAACCGAGGCCGGCATGGAGGCGTGGTACCCGTACTACGCTGGCTACACGGAAGAGTTCGCTGCCGAGGTGATCGAGGCGTCGAGCCTCAGACCGAGGTCGACCGTGCTCGACCCGTGGAACGGCTGCGGAACGACAACTCGCGTCGCCGACGCACAGGGCCACACGGCGATCGGCATCGACATCAACCCCGTCGCAACGCTCGTCGCCTCAGCAAAGCTCGCGCGCGCGCAGGATGCCATCCACGTGACCGGTCTTGCCGGTCGTCTGGCCGCGCGCGGCCTGAGTGACCCGGCGGCATTGACGAATGGAGATCCGCTTCGCAAGTGGCTCTGCCCGGCCCTCACGCGAACGTACCGCTCGATTGAGCAGGGCATCCTGGCCGACCTTGCGGTACGCGACGGGGACGCGCT
>JAGQIY010001183.1 GCA_020430865.1 Myxococcales bacterium | reverse complement strand
CCGCGCTCTTCGACCTCGCCGGTGTAGAGGCGCCGCATGTACCGGTGCAGCGTGTTGCGCCGGTGGCGGGGCATGTCATGGGGCTTGTACTCGTCGATGAAGACAGGGACCGAGTTGGTGGAGGACAGGAGCTTGAGCAGCGCGAACTCGGTCTCGGTTGCGCTGAAGGGCTCCGCCGACACGATGCCGAAGAGCGGCCAGAACACCTCCATCACGATCGTCGACTTGCCGCTGCCCTGGGTGCCCCAGACGACCAGGATCGGGAAGTGGCCGAGGAGCTTCGCGATGCGGGGCTTGAGCGGTGCCGCGAAGAACCAACCGAGTACGGGGAGCACGACATCGGGCGTGTTCAGGTCGAGTAGTGCAGGCAGGACCACCGCCGCCGCGGCGGCCTCGGTCGCCGGATCCTTTGGCGGCCGATAGCGCGTGCGGTCGTGCAGAGAGGCGCCCGAGGGCACGTAGACGATGTCGTCCTCGACCAGCTCGCCTTCCGGCGCGAGCACGCCGTCCGGCGTCACCCAGCGCGGCCCGGCCTTGGTCTCGAGGTACCCGAGGTTGGTGGCGCCATTGAGCGACGGCACTTCGCGCGAGGCCACCAAGCGTAGGACGCCCTGCACGTTCTCGTCCGAGCCGGTCCATTGGAGGTCCACCGACCCGAGCACGCGCAGGAGGTTCCGCTTGCCGTGCCAGGCATCGCGCGGGAATCGAATGCTGCTGTAGACGCGGCCACGATCCGAGGTGACGTTGGCGTCGATGATCTCGCCGTCCTCCACGACAATGCGCCGGGTGGGTTCGATCTGGAAGGACGAGATCACGACCGGGTCGCCACGCCGGTCGAGCACGTAGTAGTGATCGGTGTCCTCGAAGACCTCGCCTTTGCGTGGGTCCGGCGAGTCCTCGTGCTCTGGGTCGTGGACCGCCGGGCTTGTGCCCGCGCGCAGGAGAGCCTTGATCGTCGCGGCCTTCAGCTTGAAGCGCTCGCGAAGGAGATCGGCGAAGGCCTCGCGTACCAACGGTTCGGCGCCGCGGATGAGCTCGATCACGGGCTTGAGCTGCTCGCCGAGGTCGGCCTTGGAGATGTCGTCCGGGATCCGCTCGATGAGGAACTCGGGCAGCCGCCTCGCGCGACGCAACACCGCTCGCAGTCCCTCGGCGCCTTCGGTGGCCACCAGCTCGTTGACGTCGATCTTCTCCTTGCCCTCGGGGCGAGGGATCACAGCGATGCGAACGTCACGGCCGGCAGCGTGCAGGGCTTGGGCGGTCTCGATGGCTCCGGCCTGGCCGGCGCCGTTGGCCTCGGTGTCGTTGCAGACGATGACCTTCGAGCACTTCTCGGTGAGCGCGACGAGCTTCCGGTGGTCCTGCTTGCGAAAGCGGACGGTGACCGGCGAGATGCACGGCACGCCGACCTGCAGCGCGCTGATGCAATCCGTGACGCCCTCGGTCATCAGGAGCTCGTCAGCGCCGCGAGCTGCATCCTCGTTGTAGAACGTCTCGTTCGCGACGTGGACCGAGATGTACGGATGCCGGTCGGATCGCGTCAGCAGCTTCTTGTACTTGGCCTGCTCCCAGGGCTCCTCGCCGGTGTGCTCGGTGGCGCGGGCGATGAAGTAGACAACGCGACCGTG
>JAGQIY010001182.1 GCA_020430865.1 Myxococcales bacterium | reverse complement strand
CCGGCGGCGCCGCTCGTTCCAGCGGTGCCACCGCTCGAGCTCGCGCCAGCGCCGCCCGAGCCGCCTGGGGCGCTCGCGTCGTCGCTGCTGCACGCCGTGACGCTCCCGCCAGCCATCAGTGCCGCAAGCCCCAGTCCGCTCAGGACTCTCCTCGATTCCGGTTTCCAGTCCATGTCCCTGCTCCTGCCCGGTGCGCCAAGGCCACCGCGCGGTTCATCTCTCGCCCCCGAAGCCAGCCGTGCTGGATTGGACGATCGACCTCAGGCGATCGTCGAGCGCTCCGCGCCAGGATTATTCACGCCGGAGCGCGGCCGAACCAACCCCGAGTGTTGCTGTTTGGACTGGAACTCGAACCCACCGCGACACGCTCGGGGCCCTGGTTCCTCTGCTGGTGTATGGTTCGCCCCATGCGGCAATGCCGAAAGGGTATCGATGGCTACCGTGGCTTCGTTCCAGCTAGCGTGGCGCTTGCTGCGCTGCTGAGCATCGTAGCCTGTCAGCCGAGCGAACCCGCAGAGACGCCAGCGCCCGTGCCGACGACCCAGCCCAGACCGCCCGCGTCGCCGCGGGAGCAGCTGGCCAAGGAGCTGTCGGAGGTCAAGCTGCTGGGGCCCGTGCTGGAGGCGCTATCGGAGCCCCAGCGCAAGGCGCTTCAGCGCGTCGTGGACGGCCTCCCCCCCGACGAGAAGACACAGCTCGTGGATGAGGCGGGACCCTATCCAGAGCGACGCCCGTTGCTGCATCTCATTGCCGGGGGGAATAGCCCCAGGGCGCGTCTCACCCTGGCGACTTCGTCTCGCGGCGTCGAGATGTTGCTGCTGACTCAGGGCACCGAGCCCGAGCACGTGAAGGCCCTGTTACCCCACGTGCAGCAACTCGCCCGGCGGGCGGCGGCTGAGTGGCTGAGGGAGCGCAGCTCGGCGCTTGCGTCCGACGACGTGCTCACCGCCGATCACTACGAGGCGATTGCCCAGGCGGCAGAGGTGCTCGGGTTGCGCAGCCTCAGCCACCACGCGCTGACACTGGCCGCCGAGATGGATCCCGGCGCGGCTCGTTTCCTCCAGCTGGCGGCTGCGGCGGCGGGCGACGGCGCGGTCGACGAGGCGAAGCTCGCATTTTCTCATGCGGGAAAGAACGCGGAGCCAGAGCTGCGCGAACAGGTGGCCCCCGTCGTGGCAGCGGCGGAGCGCCTGGCCAAGGCGGGTGAGCGGTCGAACTCGGCGCAAGCGCGAGATCACCTGCTGATCGGGGATGTGGAAGGCGCAGCCAAGTTGCTCGAGGGTAGCTCCACCCAGGACCTGAGCTCCGCTGTGCTCAGGGCCAGAGTGGCGCTCGAGGACTCGAGCTGCCCGGGGGTGCCCGGGCTAATGGCTTCGCCCTTGCTGTGTCGGGTGGCGTTCGGTGAACGCGCGGAGGACGCGAAGCTGTTCGCGAGCCTGGACGCAGCCTGGAAGGGCAAGGCGGGGCGGGACGTGGACTCCGTGGCGGGCTACGTTGCTCTGCGTTTTGCGATCCCGTTTCTCTACGGAATCGATGTCGAGGGGAAGCCCGAGGTCGCCGCGCGAGATGCGCTCGCCGACCGGCTGGCGACGCTTCAGTCCGTCTTGCAGGAGGCCTCGGTGGTCTCGCCGCGTTTCGCCCATGCAGCGCTGTTCGTCGAGACGCTCCACGGAGCGGTCGAGCACCCGGAAGGTCCGTCCAAGGAAGTGGTCGCAGCGCTGGTCGAGCGGGCGGAAGGCGTCAGGAGCTGTGCGGACTGTAGTGACGACCCCGCGCAGGCGGCCTGGTCCGAGGCAGCCATCGTCGCGGTCGCGAGCCGCGTCTCCGGCGAGATCGACGTGCGCAAGCTGCTCGTGGCGTCCGCGTTGGCACCAGGGTTCGGCCACCCGAGGGCCACGCTGATGGCGTGGTCGGCGCTGGCCGCTGCGGATCGAGAGGGCGCCGAGGCGGCCATCACGGAGCTCGCCAAGCTGATCGAGGATTCGGCAGACCGCACGGATACGGTGCTGGAGCTTGCGGAGCTGCAGCACGCGGTCGCTCCCGACGAGCGCACGAGCAAGGTGCTGGAGAGCGCCGGTCGACGCCTGGCGCAGGGGCCCCTGGTGTTCGAGCTTCGCGCTCGGGGTGCTCTGGACGCCGCGGGCATCGCCGCCAAGCGAGGCGATCTCCAGGCAGCGGTTCAGGTGCTCGAGGGAGTGATCGGCAAGTCGCCCGCGGTCTCGAGCCGGCTCGAGAAGGAGCTGCTCGAGCTGGTGCACTGCTACTTGCTCGTGTTGCGCGGTCGGATGGCGAAGGGCACGGAGCGGGCGGAGTACGTGCAGAAGCTGAAGGCGCGACGCGGGCCCACGGCATCCGTCGATGTGTGGCGGGAACTCTGGGTGCTCGAGCTGGGGCGACTCGCTGCCAAGGCGGGCTGCCGAGGCAACGCGGCTTGCATCGCGGCGGTTTCGAAGCGGGGACGTCCGAGCGCTCAGAGCTTGCAGTCGCGCGTCGGCCGCTCGGAAGCCCAGATGCTCGAGCGGGGACTGTTCGGTCTGCGCTCCGCCGACATGGCTCTGGCGTCGGAGGCGCACTCGCGGCTCAGCCTGGACGTCGACTTCCGACCGCTGTGGCTATCCGTCGAGGTGCCCTACTGAGCGTCGGCCTGACCGCTGCAGCGCTTCCTCGGTTGCCGCACTCGCGGGTGCTGTGCACACTCCTCGCATGCGCTTCTTGCACACCATGCTGCGGGTGAAGGATCTCGACCTCGCCCTCGACTTCTACGTTGGCAAGCTCGGTTTGGTCGAGCTGCGCAGGCACTCGAACGAGGGCGGCCGCTTCACCCTGGTCTTCCTCGGGACTGGTCGAGAAGACGACCCGTCGGAGATCGAACTGACCCACAACTGGGATCAAGCCGAGGACTACAGTGTGGGACGCAACTTTGGCCACCTGGCATTCCAGGTGGAAAATATATACGAGACCTGCGAGAGACTCAGAGAAGGTGGGGTGACCATCCTGCGTCCACCCCGAGATGGTCGCATGGCGTTCGTTCGCTCGCCCGATCAGCAATCGGTCGAGTTGCTGCAGCGGGGAGACGCGCTACCACCCGCCGAGCCCTGGGCTTCGATGCCCAATACCGGCGAGTGGTAGCTCTCGGACCGCACGGCGACCAAGGGCCACCCGATGCACTGGG
>JAGQIY010001181.1 GCA_020430865.1 Myxococcales bacterium | reverse complement strand
GCGGCAAAGGAACTCAGGATCCTCCGAGGAGCTCCCAGGCACTCCAGGTTTTCCGTCTGGAGCTGCCGCGAGCGCGCGAGCCTCACCAGCTGGAGCTCGCGCCTCCGCCTCCAAAACTCCCGCCGCCTCCAGTATAGCCCCCTCCCGAGTAGCCGCTCCCCCCGGAGGGGCTGCTCGAAGAGCCGAACAAGGGGCTGCTGCCGAAGCTGACATCGGGAGCCGACGTGAGCGACGTGCTGGGCGTGCTGGTTCCGCTGCGCATGTAGGCGTAGATCTCATCGGCGCTGGACAGCGAGGCGCCGCTGAAGGTCTGCTGGGATCCGAGCTGACCGAGATACGCAATGAAGCCAAAGAGCAGACTCACGCCGCTGATCAGCACCACGCGAAGGTCGGGCTCCGAGATCGCTACCAGCGAGAAGAAGCTGAGGAACGTGACCGCTATCAGGTAGGTCGCAGTGAGACCTGCTCGATCCCGTCGCCAGAGGAACAGCCACCCCATCACGGAACCCACCAACGCCGAGGGCCAGTAGAACCAACCCCAGCCGAGGATCCAGGGTCCTCCGCCCAAGACGGCGCCCCAGCCGAGCGCGCCGAGCCAGCCGAGGGCGCGCCATGAACGCGTCGACTCCCCCTCCGCGGACCTCCGCCCGCAGAGCGCGAAGACCAGCCTCCCTCCCAGCGAGCCCAGCGGCAATGCGAGCAGCCACAGGATGAGGTTCGGACTCGCTGGAGCCCTGCGGGTCGGCCTGGGCGAGACCGCGGAGGGCGCCGCACGACACCGAGTCGTCGTCTCGATCAGCCGCTCCACCAGCTGATCGGTCGCCGCGGCATAGTGCCGCTCCACCAGCTTCGGCTTGAGCTCGTCGAGCCAGGCTCGCGCGGTGGAGTCCGTGATGCAGTGCTCCAGGCCGTAGCCGACCTCCAGGCGCATCCGTCGATCTTGCGTCGCCAGCACGAACAGGATGCCGTCGTCCTTGCCGGCGCGCCCCAGCTTCCAGGCGGACGCGACGCGAAGAGCAAAGTCTTCCACAGGCTCACCCTGGGTGGTTGGCAAGATGAGCACCGCGATCTGCGGGTGCCCCGCGGCATGGTGGGCGTCGAGGCGCTGGTTCAACGCCTCGCGGGCGTCTTCGGGCAGCGCATGGGCCAGGTCGGTCACGGGCTCACGCAGCCGCGGGATCGCGATCAGCGCCCTCGCAGGCGTCGACCAGAACCCACAGGACGCGAAGACGCTCAGCCCAAGCCAGAGGATCCAGAAACGCCAACTCCATGCCATGTTGCTGCGTGCTCCTCCCTCGACGTCACCAACTGGGGCTCGCGCCGTCTCCCCCGGGCATGGCGATCACCACTCGGCCTCGTTCGACAGCACCGCGTGCGACGGCAAGCCCCAGATCCTCGCCGCCAGGCCGCCGAAGCTGCTCCCGGCGACCTCGTTGTAGCGCTGGGCCGCCTGGTCGTAGCGAGCCCGCTCGATGCGCACGCGGTTCTCCGCACCATCCAGCTCCGCGTCGCGGGCGGCGCTGTCGGCCCGATCAGCGTAGCGCTTGCGGACCTCGCGCTGACGCTCACGCACGTTGTCGACCTGCGCGTGCGCGCGATCGACGTCCGAGCGCAGCGCCTGAAGCTCGGATCGCTTGGACAGGCTGCCACCTAGCAGCGCCAACAGCACCAGTGTCGTGACCACGGTCGCCCAGACACCTGCTTGCTTCAAGCGCGCGACGCGCGCTCGCTCGGCTCGCCGCTCCCTGGCTCGCCGCTTGCGCAGCAGCGCCTGAGCCCGCGGGTTGATGACGCCACAGTAGTCGCAGGCAGCGTCGGTGTCCTCGTCGGCGTCGAAGTTGAGCGGCGCGCCGCAGTGGATGCAGGCAAAGTCGGCCGACTCTGCCTCGTCGACAGCCGGTCCTGTGTAGCCGTCTCGCGGGAGGTCCGCGTTGGTGGTGACAGCGTCTGGAAGCTCGTCTCCGTGTTCGTCCTCACCCCCAACCACTTCCCGCAACAGGTCGCCGACGTGACCCAGCGCCGCGACGATGGCGTCGGCGGCTTGATCCCCACGGTAACCGTTCGCAACCTCGTCCACGATCTCTTGCCAGAATCCAGGTCGCTGATCGGGGACGCCCTGTCCGCTGACCACCGCCGCCACGCGGCTCTTCGGTGCCACGTAGAGCAGCACCGCGGTGTCCTCACGGGTGCGCGCTAGCCCCAGCGCGGCATAGACCTGCCTCGCTCGGGCCAGCGCGTCGCCTGCACACCGGGGTTCGATGTGCACTCGCACCTCCGCGCGGTTGCCCCGCTCTGCATCGGCGATCGCCCGCACCACGCGCTGCTCGTCCAGTCCGCTCAGCATCTGCTCCGACCCCCCGCGGGGAATGTATACTCGGCGCTGTGAGCGATACGTGCAACCCAACGTCTCTCGAAGAAGAGCTGGCGATCGCGCGCGCGGCTCTGGACGGCGGCGATCTGCGCCACTCGGCGCATCACCTCGCGGCCGCTCTGGTCTGCGCACCAGCGGGGCTCGAGGTCGCGCAGCTGGTCAAGCGGCTGTTCCACACCAGTCGCGACCCTCACGGCCTGATCCCCGAGAAGATGTGGACCGGGGACGCACTCCTGCGCGCCCGGTTCTTCGAGCTCTCCGGAGCCTACGACGACGCCTTGGCCTGGCAGCTCATGGCTCAAGGCGCCGCTCGCGACCAGCCGGTGCTGCACCTCGAACCCTGGCTGGACGAAGAACGCAGTCGCGTCGTCGATCAGGACCGCCTCGGGCGCGAACTGGGTAAGCTGCTCGACAACCCGATCGCCGTCGAACAGCTCTGGCCGCTGCTCGAGCACCTACGCGCTCAGGGACCCCTGAGCGTCTGGCTGAGTTTCCACGTGGTCAGATTGCTTCGGGCCCGTAACCGCAACGAGGAGGCCCTGGAGCTCGCGAGCGCCACCCACGATCGGGAAGCGAGCTACTGGTCTGCTACCTCCCTCGCCAGCACGCTTCGCACGCTCGGCCGCCTGGAGGAGGCCGTCGCACGCTTCCGGGAGGCGGCCGAGTTGGATCCTCGAGACGTCGCGGTTCACCTCGACCTCGGCGACATCCTGCTCGACCTGGGTCGACCCGAAGACGCCGAGCAAGCGTACTCCGCGGCCCTCGAGCGCGACCCCGAGAGCAGCTGGGCGCTCGCTTCCCTTGCCTACGCTCGGTGGAAGCGAGGCGGCGACGCCCACGCAGCGGCACGCGTCGTCGAGCTCGCCCGTGCCGGCAACGAACGCGCGGCGAGCCTGACGGCGGAGGTCGCTCCCTACGATGCCGGCTTTCGGCGACCCGCCAGCTCGCTGGTGAACAGCTTCGCCTCCGCCGGTGAAGACCCCATCGTTCAGTGTGCAGTGTCGTCGCTGGAGGCCCCGAGCTGCGTGCTCGCGGTTCAGCTCGAAGCGGGCTGGCGGGGTCAGAGCCCACCTCTCGTGCGCTGGGGCGAGATCCCGGAACCCGACCCGAGGCTCCCGCGAGGGGAAACGACGCGCCGCCTGTGGACCTACCTCGACTCGAGCGGCGAGCTGGAGCGACACGCCATGCCCGCGCTGTTGCCGCCAACGACCGACGCGCTCGAGCTGGTGTCCAGCATCGCGACGGGTCGCTATGACCTGGAGCAATGGTGGGAAGCCGCCAGGCGCCGAGCCGACCAGCTCTCGGCTCGGCTGGCGGATCAGCTGTTTGCCTGCATGCTGCATCCGCCTCCGACGCCCCAGGACGAGTACGCTTGGAACTGGCTGTTCAAGGTGCAAATCGCCGCCTCCCTGCTGCTCGCGCAGACCAGCGCAAGCTGGGACGAAGCCCGAGGCCACCAGGCGCTGATCGACCTGCTCGGAGGGCCGGTCGACTGGATCACGAGCGCCGGCATCATCGCCACCTGTCAGCTCGGACGCGCCGTTCCGCGCCGACTCGACGAGGTCAGCGACCTCTTGCGCCCGCTGAGCGTGCAACCTCGGTACCCCGCGGAATGGGCCAACATAGCGGAGGTGATGGTAGAAGCCTTGGGCTGGCTCCCCGAGCTACCCCTGGAGCTCGCGGAGTGGCGCGCGGCGATCCGCGCTCAGCTCGACGAATAGACCTCTTGAAGCTTTACGGAGCCGGTTGCGCGTGAGCATGCTGCACTCCAGATGTCCTCACCCCCCGATCCCCGAACCGCGAGCGCCGGTCCGTCACCACACCTGGAAGCGCTGCCCGCGCGTGTGATCGTCACCGGAGCCAGCGGCTGGCTTGGACGCCGGCTGGTGGCCGCGCTGTTGACCGGCCTCGAGGGTGTGCCTCCGTTCGACGCCGCGCCCGCCGTCGAGGGCTTGATCCTCGGAGTCCATGCTCACGATCCCGACCTCCCCGAGTGGACCGATCCACGCATCCAGCTGGTGCGCGGTGATCTACGCGACGCCGCCTACGCGCGCGCGCTGTGCGACCGCGGCGAAGGCACGCTGCTCTTCCACACCGCCGGCTTGATTCATCCCGGGCGCGTCAAGGATTTCTATGCGGTAAATACTCGAGGGACGGAGCTGCTGCTCGAGGCCGCAGAGCAGCAGGGGGTGAGGCGCGCCGTCGTCGTCTCTTCCAACTCACCCGTGGGCTGCAATGCCTCGCCCGAAGCGCTGTTCGACGAGGCGACCCCGTTCAACCCCTACATGGGCTACGGGCGCTCCAAGATGCTCATGGAGCAGGCCACCAGGGCGATCCAAGCGCGTGGCAGGCTCGAGACGGTGATCGTCCGCCCGCCCTGGTTCTACGGCCCCTACCCGCCTCCCCGGCAGACGCTCTTCTTCGAGATGATCCGAGACGGGCGCGTGCCGATCGTCGGGCGCGGCGAGAACCTGCGCTCCATGGTCTACATCGACAACCTGTGCCAGGGGCTGCTGCGCGCCGCGCTGGTTCCTCACGCAAACGGGGAGACCTACTGGATCGCCGACGCCGAGCCGTACGAGATGAACCGCATCGTCGACACGGTGGAGCGCGTCTTGGAGTCCGATTTCGGGTTCCGCGTCGCGCACAAACGCCTGCGTTTGCCGGCCCTTGCGGGCGACGTGGCGACTTGGCTCGACGGCGTCCTGCAGCGCGTCGGAGTCTACCAGCAGAAGCTTCACGTTCTCGGCGAGATGAACAAGCACATCGCTTGCTCGATCGGCAAGGCGCAGCGCGAGCTGGGCTACGAACCCACGATCTCCCTGGAAGAGGGCATGCGCCGCAGCATTCGGTATTGTATCGATCAGGGACTGCTTCGTCCCTGATCTCGGTTCAGCGCCCATGACCATCCCGCCCGCCGACGCACCCCGCGCTCCATCTGGGGCACGCCGAGTGCTGTTCGTGGCCGGAGGCCTGCTGTCGAGCGCGCTGTTCATGCTGCTCGCGATCCGCCGCCTGGCCTGGCGTGACGTGGGGCAAGCGTTCGCCAACGCCCAGCTCTGGCCCTGGCTGCCGCTGGGGATCTTCTGCTACCTGCTGGGACACGTGGTTCGCGGAGTGCGCTGTCGTCGGCTCGCGAGCTGTGAGGCCCGGCTCTCCCGCAGCAGCGCCACGAACATCGTGGTGCTGGGATACGCGGTGAACAACATCTTGCCCGCGCGTCTGGGTGAGCTTGCCCGCGCGGCCATGCTCGCCGAACGCACCGGGTTGCCGTTCGCCCAGGGCCTGAGCATCACCTTCCTCGAGCGCATCCTCGACGGCTTGATCATGCTCGGCTTGCTCGCGGTGGCGTTCTTCAGCCTGCCCGCGGCGTCGCACCATGGTTGGCTCGGCGCCACCCTCGAACTGGCGACGGGCGTCTTCTCGGTGGCGCTGCTGGGCGTCCTGACCGCTGTGCTCGCGCCCAGCCTGTTGCTCCGCTGGACCAGTCGCGCCGCCCATGTCGTTACCCCACGGATACATGACCGCCTGGTGCGCGTGGTCGACCACGGCGTCCGCGGCGTGGCGTACCTGCGGGCGCCCCGAGCGGCGACCGGCATCGCCGCCCTGAGCCTGCTGGTCTGGTTGTGCGAGGCGGGGCTCTTCTTGTGCTTGCTCCCCGCCTTCGATCTCGCCTTCGACCCACGTGTCGCGCTGCTGGCGATGACGGTGACCAACCTCGGGATACTGGTGCCTTCGAGCCCGGGTTTCATCGGGCCGTTCCACTTCTTCTGCATGCGCGCGCTGATGGCCGTAGGCGTGACGGAAGCGACGGGCTTCAGCTACGCCGCCCTGGTCCACCTGGCCTTCTACGTTCCGATCACCATCTGGGGAGTGGGGATCGTGGTCGCCTATGGGTTCAAGCTGGGCGCGAACCTCGACGCTCAGAAGAACGCGTCCCCGCAGGGCCTCCTGAGCGCAGGCCAGCACTTCGTCGCCCCCGGCGAGCTGGCGGATCCAGCGCCAGACGCGACGACCCTGGCTCTGTGTGAGGCGCTCATCCCTGAAGAGCCGCTGGTCCCGGAGCAACGGGCCGCAGTGCTCCGCGAGTGCGCGCGGTTCACCGCCGGGCAGCTGGCCGCGCTGCCGTTCCGCCTCAGGGTCTACTACGCGTGCGGGATGCTCGCGCTGCGAGGGTCGACGTTGCTGCGCCACGCGCGCCCCTTCTGCAAGCTGCCCTTGCCGCGCCGCCGCGCCTGGGTCGAGGCCTGGGCCTACGGCAGCTTCGCCCTCGGCCGGGCGCTGCTCCGCGCTCCCCGGAGCACGGTGCTCCTCGCGTACTACGAGCACCCCGCGGTGACCGCAGCGCTCGGTCTCGAGAACGCGCCCCGCCCATCGACCGCGGACGCCGTAGTCCTTCGACTCGCGCCAGGAAGACGGGCCAATGGCTGAGCGCGGGACCCACGACCAGGCGCAGGTGCTGGTGGTTGGCTCCGGCGCCGGAGGCTCGACCGTTGCCTACGAGCTCGCTCGCCGCGGCTTCGATGTCGTAATTCTGGAGGAAGGTGGTAGCTTCGACGCCGACGACTACGGGCAGAGCGCACCAGTAGCCATGCGGCAACTCTACCGCAAGCGTGGGATGACGCCAATCCTGGGGAGCGTCCCCATCGGCTACGTGGAGGGGTGCTGTGTCGGCGGCAGCACGGAGATCAACAGTGGTTTCTGGCACCGCACCCCACCCGAGGTCCTGCTTCGCTGGCGGACCCAGCTCGGGCTGGACATCGCGGACCGCGAGCTGGACGAGCACTTCGACTGGGCCGAGAAGGAGCTCCGTGTGGGCCTC